>CAIJTL010001418.1 GCA_903823545.1 uncultured Planctomycetaceae bacterium | reverse complement strand
TCTTTCGGACGCTCTTTGAGTCCGAGCAATCCGATCCCCGCACCGATCGCTCCGCTGCTAACCATGACAACCTTGCGACCCGAATCGAGAATCCGGAGCACTTGATCGCACAAGGATTCGATGCGATCGAGATCGAGCGTGTCGTCCGCCTTTGAAAGTACGTTCGTACCGACCTTCACGACAATCGTTTTGGCAGAATCAATCACCGCTTGCCGAGATGAGGGAGCGGCTGACGTAGTTTTCGAATGTTGTCCCATCGGTCCGTTTCAGATTTATTTTGTCACGATTGTGCATTGGCGAGTGAATCACTCGAACTCAAACAAGCGATGCCCTACGGAACGTGCCTCGGTAGCGCCACCTGATTGAGGAAGAAAGCGAAGGTTATGTAAAGGAATCCTGCCGCTCAGGAAAGTGGTTTGTGTTTGACCGATTTTTCAATCCACGGAACTCATCACTTGAGGTCAATGACTTTGGACTTATTGATTTCCACCGATTGAAGCCCTTTTCTGGACTCAACTTTTGACCTACTGAGTCAATTCAATCAACACCACGTCGTTGAATCAGGCAACTTTGATCTAACGACTGCAACGTGCGGTCAGTTGGTTTCGGTAGACGCAGTCGATATATCATTCCGTAGCGACGACGCTCGCCGACAAAATCTCTTTCAAAACCAATCTCAGCCGAACGGAAGTCTCTTCGATGGCGGACCTGCATCACGAATGCGGCATCGCGGCAGTTTATCACCTTCCCAATCGAGGTCGCAGCGACCTCGTACCGAAAGAAGGGCCAGGTCAGACATCGCGGCTGATCACTCGGCTGCTGCTGGATATCCAAAATCGCGGGCAATTAGCTGCGGGGATGACGACGTTCAGCAACGAGCGCAATCAAATCATCGACACGCACAAAGATGTCGGGACTGTCACCGAGGTCTTTCACCTCAATAAGCAGGACGAATACCAAAACCTGATGAATGAGTACTCCGGCCCGGCAGCGATCGGGCACGTGAGATACGCCACCTGCGGTAAAGATGACCGCAGCTATGCTCAGCCATTCGAGCGGCATCACATCGAAAAATCGAAGTGGTTCAGCTTTGCGTTCAACGGCCAGCTCGCAAACTATTTGGAACTCCGTGAGGAAGTCCTCAAAAACAATGACTTTCATTTGGCCCGTGAGACCGACACCGAA
Source organism: uncultured Planctomycetaceae bacterium (assembly GCA_903823545.1). Classification (GTDB taxonomy): domain Bacteria; phylum Planctomycetota; class Planctomycetia; order Planctomycetales; family Planctomycetaceae; genus SXKJ01. The sequence continues at coordinate 4,598 of CAIJTL010001418.1, read as the reverse complement.
ATTTTGATGCACCTGTTTTGTCAGGAAATCAAAGCAGTCGGTGAACCAGATCTGCTGCAAGTCCTGTCAAATCTCGCGCGGCGATTAGATGGCGCGTACAACATCGTCTTCCTGAATGCACTTGGTGATATGTGCGTCGCTCGCGACCCACTGGGGATTCGACCGCTTTGCTATGCGATCGACGGACCTCTGTTTGCGGCGGCCAGTGAGAGTGTCGCGTTGTCGAACATGGGTTTCCGCGACTCGCAAATTCGCAGCTTGCCTCCCGGTACAGCCATCATCATTCAAGACGGCAAAATCGAATTTGAACGTCGCTTCGCCGAAAGCCCAAGCCGAGCTCATTGCTTCTTCGAGTGGATTTACTTCGCGAACGTCTGCAGCAATCTCGACGACCGCAGCGTGTATCTGACACGCAAACATTTGGGAGAAGAACTGGCTCGCCAGGAACTGATTGAACTCGATAAAGACACGATCGTCGTTCCAGTGCCAGACACAGCAAAAGCGGCCGCCGACAGCATGGCGTTTCAGCTCAATCTTCCCAGCTTGGAAGGCTTGATCCGCAATCGGTACGTCGGTCGGACCTTTATCGAAGGAAACAACCGCGCCGACAAAGTCCGCGCGAAGTACACGCCGCTTCCCGAAGTTCTTGAAGGTAAGAAGGTCATCTTGGTCGAAGACACGATCGTCCGATCGACCACGATGAAGGCGTTGATCCACCAAATTCGCGATCGTGGCCGAGCCAAAGAAGTTCACGTTCGAGTCGCCTGCCCCCCAATTATCGCACCGTGCTTTTACGGCATCGATATGAGCACGAAGAAAGAACTGTTCGCACCAAAGTTCATGAACGATGGGGAGCTCACCCCAGAAGTTGAATCCGAAATGGCTCGTGCGATCGGTGCCGACACGTTGCGATACCTGCCGATCTCGGCCATCGCACGCAGCATTGGAATGCCAACGACCTCGATCTGCCAAGCCTGCATTAACGGCGATTACCCCACCGAAGCTGGCAAACGGCTTTATCAACTCGCCGTTGATAACGAAGGAAATGGCAACTGCTCGACCGGTCGCACGTACGATGCACCGGTGCCCGCCGTACTGACTCGCACGTAAGTCGCTTTTACGTAGCCATCATCGCTCCGCGTGATGAGCCGGTCGCTTCACCGAGCGTCGGTTTCATCACCGCGTTGCGGTATGGAAACGGGGCCTTGTGAAGCACTCGGCTCGTCACGCGGAGCGATGACGGCTACTAGAAAGCCGTGTGACACTCACGGCCCAATTCGCTATCTTTCGCCCGCTTTTGACCGTGGGCGCAGGGATGCCGTCGGTCATATCGTTCGCCTCTTACGGAATGATTCCACGCTATGGGTTGGGAAGGCTGGTTCACGCTGAGTGTTGTGGCCGTGATGGTTTATGGGCTCGCCCGAAACTTGGCGGCCGACATGGTCGTCATGGGCTGCTTGGTGCTGATCATGGCGGTCAGCCCATTCGCTGAAGCCAAAAAACTACCAACTGTGAATCAGTTGGTAGAAGGCTTCGGCAACAACGCGATGTTGACGGTGGCAGTGCTGTTCGTCGTTGTTGCGGGACTCGTCCAGACCGGTGCGATGGCCATGATCACAAAGCCGATCATTGGCCAACCGAAGACTGTCGCAGCCGCTCAAGCGCGATTGCTGTTTCCGGTGATGGCGTTGAGCACGTTCATGAACAATACGCCCTGCGTGGCGATGTTTATGCCGGTCGTCGACGACATCTGCAAGAAGTACAAGATCAGCCCATCAAAACTATTCTTGCCGTTGAGCTACGCATCAACATTTGGAGGCTGTTGCTCGCAAATCGGAACAAGCACCAACATCGTCGTCGCGGGCCTGATGGTCAAAGCGGGAATGCCAGCCCCCGGAATGTTCGACATCACGTGGGTCGGATTACCCACTGCGTTGATCGGCATGTTCTTCCTTATGGCCACCAGTAAGTGGTTATTGCCCGATCGCAAGCCCGCCATCAGCTTGAGCGACGACCCTCGGCAATACACCGTGGAGATGATCGTTCAAGCGGGTGGCCCATTGGTCGGCCAAACCATTGAACTCGCGGGACTTCGACATTTGCCCGGCCTGTTCTTGGCCGAGATCGAGCGAAACGGCGGAATCCTTCCTGCAGTTGGCCCGACCGAACGTCTGCAAGCAAACGATCGAGTCATCTTCGTTGGAATCGTCGAGTCCGTCGTGGACCTCCAAAAGGTTCGCGGACTACTTCCGGCAACCGATCAAGTCTTCAAACTCAATGATCCGCGAACTCAACGATGTTTGATCGAAGCGGTCGTTTCAGACCGTTGTCCGATCGTCGGCAAATCCATTCGCGATGGTCAGTTTCGGCGGCGGTATGACGCAGCAGTTCTCGCGGTCGCACGGAGCGGCCAACGAATCAACGCAAAGATCGGCGACATCGTTCTACAATCAGGCGACACGTTGCTGCTCGAAGCTCACCAGTCGTTTGAAGACCGGAATCGAAATTCGAGCGACTTCTTTCTCGTGAGTAGCGTCCACAATTCCGCTCCGCCGCGGCACGATAAGGCCTGGATGGCACTACTCATTCTGTTGACGATGATCGTCGTCAATTTGGCCTGGAGCCAGTACTTCGACATCTTGACTGCCGCGACACTTGCCGCCGGTTTAATGATTGTGACGAAGTGCTGCACGGCTCAAGAAGCCCGCGAAAGCCTGGATACTGAAGTGCTCGTCAGCATCGGAGCGTCGTTTGGAATTGGCAAAGCGTTGGAGTCGAGCGGAGCAGCTCAGTGGTTGGCCGCGAACCTCATCGACGCCGCGCAATCCGTCGGTGGTGGCCCGTGGGCAGTCCTCGCTGCGGTTTATTTCGCAACGATGATTCTCACGGAACTCATCACGAACAACGCGGCAGCGGTGCTCGTCTTTCCGATCGCACTCGCCGCAGCCAAGAATCTCGATGTCAGCTCGATGCCGTTTATCATGTCGATCATGGTCGGTTCATCCGCTGGTTACGCGACGCCAACCGGTTATCAATGCAATCTGATGGTCATGGGCCCCGGCGGTTATCGCTTCAGCGATTATCTACGAATCGGTATCCCACTCGACTTGCTGTATATGATCGTGACCGTCGCGCTCGCCCCGCTCATTTGGCCGTTTTAGCAAACCGAATTGAGTGAGTTCGCTTTTAGATCATGTTTCGTGCTGAATGTCTTGAAGCATCGCCCCTTCACGACGATTCGGGGTACTTTCGGAGTTCAAACTGTGACCACTCAGATCCATTCCACTTTTCGCCACCTAGCCCTTTTCTGTGTGGCCGCATTATTGCTTTCGGCCAACGTCGCCACCGCTCAATTCGGCCCCGCGAAAGTCTCCGTCACAGACATCGTCGAACGTGGCGACATCGCATCTGGCCGAGCATTCGTCGGTACGGTCGAAGCTCGAAGGCACAGCATGGTGGGAGCCGCTGTCGGCGGACGAGTGATTGAGTTCCTCGTCAACGACGGTGATTTCGTCAAAAAGGATCGGCCGTTGGCGAAGCTGCTCACCCGCAATCTGCAAATTCAGATTGCAGCGGCGACCGCCGAATGGGAATTGCGTAAGCAAGAATTGCTTGAACTCAAAAATGGCTCGCGTGAGGAAGAAATCAGGCAAGCAGAAGCTCGCATGAAGGCCGCCGAGACGACTGCTCGGTACGCAAAAACAAAACTCGCTCGCACCAAAGAACTCGTCGATCAGAAAGCAACGACGCGCGACCATATCGACGAAGACACCTCGATATCGGAGGTTTCCACCGACACTGCCCGTGCAGCAAAGGCAGCCTATGACCTCGTCATCGCGGGGCCTCGACCAGAGAAGATCGCGCAAGCACATGCTCGTGCGTTGTCTGCGGAAGAGGAGATCAATCGGCTCAACGACATTCTCGAAAAGCACACCATCAAAGCGCCGTTCGACGGTTACGTGGTCGCCGAACACACGGAGGTTGGCCAATGGATCGAATCAGGCAAGCTGGTCGCCGAAATCGTTGAAGTGGACCCGATTGAAGTTCGAGTTCACGTTCAAGAGTCATACATTCCGCGTTTGACACTCGGGGTCTCTGCCCGTGTCGACGTCGATGCACTCCCCAACCAAACCTTCATCGGAACGGTGATCGCCATCGTTCCTAAAGGTGATGAGAAGTCTCGCACGTTTCCGGTGCGAGTCGCTCTCAAGAACCTTCAGCAACCAGACGGCACGCCTTTGCTCAAGCCAGGCATGTTCGCGAAGGTCGAACTGCCCGTCGATCAAAAGAAGAACGTGCGACTTGTCCCGAAGGATTCACTCGTCCTTGGCGGCCCTCAACCTGTCGTCTACGTCGTGATCCCCGGTGAGAAGCTGACCGTACAGCCAGTTCCCGTCCAACTGGGAATCGCAATCGGTTCGTGGATCGAAGTCAAAGGTGAATTGAAAGGGGGGCAGCAAGTGGTCGTCGAAGGCAACGAACGCCTCCGCCCCGGAGCCGAAATCATTGCCGTTCCCGCTGAGATCAAGCCGCCGAGTGGTGAGCGGGCTCCAGGTAAGAAATTACCGTGAGCAAATTCCCTGGAGTGCTGCGGCTCG
>CAIJTL010001417.1 GCA_903823545.1 uncultured Planctomycetaceae bacterium | reverse complement strand
TGCAATGCTCCTTGTAAGAAGAGGATTCACGATTCTCGTTGCGTCTATTGGCAAACGCTGTTCCATGCGGAGTGCCACGACTCCGTCATTTCTGTGGCGCACACGGCTCGCGTGCAGCGAATACAACACCAGATCACGCAAGCGGGCCGCGTGCGCCTCAAGTTTTAACCTAACGCTCACTGACACACCGGGCGGTGCCGCACGCTTTGGCGAGTTTCCGCACAGCGTGCGAGTCAACGCACAGTTTCAATCAGCGTGAGCCGCAGCGGCTCGGCAGGAGCATTCCCCTCCCTTTCAGATAGCCTCTGAGTTCGTAAAGACTGAGCTTCATCGAGACTGAATTTTCGCACGTTCATTGGTCTCGCTCAGATCGAAGAATCAATCAGCTCTCTGGCACGCGCTTCGCGAATGGTTCTGGAGTGATTGGAAATGGTGAGCGTAAGCCTCCAGTAGCCAGACTTCTCATCGCGGAAGGAACTGATCGTGTGGCGTTGGGCCTCGTGTTTGTGTTTGTTGATTGTGTTAAATGCCGGTTGCCAAAGGCGTGACCCAGGAACTTGGACACTCGGAAACGAAGCCAAGAAGCTGACTCCTGAAATTCAGACCAAAGTCGCTGCTGTGCTCGAAGAGCGATGCGGCACTCTCGACGCCCCAAAGATGCTGGGTGACGACAAGTTTGACGCCAACAAGTTGGCGCTCGGGCGAGCGGTCTACACCAAGCGGTGCGTGCAGTGTCACGGCACCAATGGTGACGGCCAAGGTCCTGCGGCTGCCACACTGCTTCCGAAACCTCGCGACTATCGTCGCGGCGTCTTCAAGTTCACATCGACGCCATATGGCTTCAAGCCGCGTCGAGATGACTTAGTGCGGACGGCTCGGAAAGGAATTCCGGGCACATCAATGCCTGCATTCAATTTGCTTCCTGAAAAGGAACTGCAAGCGGCGATCGATTGGGTGATCGCGTTAACTCACCGCGGTGAGTTGGAACTTCAAGTGGTCAATGCCGCAGAAGCAGACGACGAAGTCGATCTGGCGGCTGTGCCTGAAACAGTCAGCGATATTCTTGCCGGATGGGATCGAGCTGATGAGGCGTCCGTTGTCGCGGCAACTCCTCAACCGAAGTTCAAAGTCGATCACATCATTGCTGGTAAGCAAGCGTTCTTAACTCGCGGATGCGTGAAGTGTCATGGAGAAGATGGTCGCGGACAAACTCCCGACAACTTACGCGGCGATCTGAAAGATTCTTGGGGACATCCAACGCGAGCGGCAGACCTGACATCAGGCATGTTGCGTGGTGGACAAGAGCCTATGGATGTCTATCGCCGTATCTTTGCTGGGATTAACGGCACACCGATGCCAGCATTTCAACAGGCGTTAGCCGCAGAGCCAGAAACAATTTGGAACCTCGTCGCTTATGTCTTGCATGTTTCAAGCGATCGACGACGCGGCAAGATTTTGGAAGCGGGAAGCATCGCTCCGTTCAAATGAGTTTGTCTGCAACCAACCACTGACAATCAGCAATTAACGACAGGCAAGATCCAAAGGACATCGCGTGGACTTTTCCTCAAAACATGAAGAATTCGAACGCCTCAAACGCAAGGTCGAGCTTCTTGAGCAAGAACTCGGTGAGATCGCGGCAGAGGAATCATGGCAGCCGACGTCGTACTACTGGGCCTATCATGCCACGTCGGGATTCCTGTTAGGCATCGTCGGTGCCGCTGCTGCGTTGTTGATGAACGTGGTTCTTGCGCCGATTGCTG
>CAIJTL010001416.1 GCA_903823545.1 uncultured Planctomycetaceae bacterium | reverse complement strand
TGGAATCCGGGATCACTCCGGGAAACGAAGTGCCGGTCGCAGAGTGTGACGGCGTGCGAGTCGGTGCGACGGTTTGTTTCGACGCGAACTTTGATTTCCTCGCTGCTGAATTGGAGCGACAGCGAGCGCGACTTGTCTTCTGGCCGTCGATGTATTGGGGCGGTCAGTTGTTGCAACACTGGGCCTTGCGTTACGGCTTTGCTGTGGCGGTCGCTTACGGTGCAGAGAGCGCGATCATCGACATGAATGGGCGATACTTGGCGAAGCGCGGTAACGACGCGTTGAAGGTTCGCCAAAAGCTGATGCCTCCGTGGGCCGTCGCCGATGTTCTGATCAATCGCGAGCTATTTCACATCGACTTCAACCAGCTCAAGTTCCCCGCCATTCGCGAAAAGTATGGTCCCGATGTCGAGATCGAAGTCTGGGAACCGGAAGGCTACTTCTTACTCGCCTCACGCCGACCGGACTTAACCGTTGAAGCCATCGCGGCAGAATTCGGCTTGGAGACGAACCGCGATTACCTCGCTCGTAGCGTGAAGATGCGCAACGAGCGATTGAAGTCGTAAGGCGAGCGGCAGATTGGAAGTTACCTGTAGGATGGACTTCTAGTCCGTCCGTAACGTTTTTCGACGGACTAGAAGTCCGTCGTACAAAAAGGCTGACTGGTGAATCCCTATCTGTCGCTCGCCTAACGACCGCAATTTTGAGAATTGAATAAATGAGCGAGTGTGATGACTCCGTTTCTGGAACACTCATGTTGAAGATTACTCGGTTAGAAACGTTCGTCATTGGTGACGGTCCAGAAATTGATCCAGACAAAGGTGGCATCGAGCCGCTTGCTTGTTTGCGAGTGCATACTGATGGCGGTCTCGTTGGGTTTTCCGAAGTCTTTCGTGTGCCGCCGGGAGTTGTGCAAGCGACGGTGGGTGGGTCGGAGACACACTTCGGTCGCCTGCTGATCGGGCAAGAGGTCACTCACCCAGAGCGACTGTGGCAGCATGTCTGGGACTCCTTGATTCACACGAATCGTCGAGGCTGGGAGGTGATCATTCTCGGTGCGCTCGACGTCGCGATCTGGGACATTTATGGGCAAGCACTTGGACAACCGGTTTGGCAATTGTTGGGCGGAGTTCAGCGTGGCCCGTTTCAAACACACACGGAGACTCGCCAGACGAGCGTGGTGCCGTATTGCACGTTGGTCTCTGACACGTGGGGCGGCGAAGCGATGATCGCCCAACAAACCGATCGTGCGGCACGCTTGTTGGAGTTGGGATATCGCGCATTCAAAGTCGAGCCGATGATGTCATCGCCGAAACAGGTCGTTGCGATGGCTCGTCGCGCAAGAGAGGCTCTCGGACCTGAACCGACTTTAATGGTCGATATCGGATACCTCTTTAACGACGTGCCGACGGTGGCTCGGATTTGTCGCGAGCTGGAAGAGTTCGACATCTATTTCTTTGAGACACCGTTCCCCGTCGATTCGCCGGAGCCTTACGCGCGACTGGCGGAGTTAACGACAATTCCGCTCGCAATGGGTGAGCACGGCGTCACTCGATGGGAATTCCTCGACATGATGGACCGGGGCAAGGTCTCCGTCATGCAGCCGTATATGACGACCTGCGGTGGGCTGACGGAAGCGAAACGGATCGTTGATCTCGCAGTGTCGCGCGGAGCGTTGGTCTGCCCGGGGAATTGGTCCACGCAAATTCTCGGAGCGGCTTCGGTGCATTTAGCAGCCTACTCACCGATTACCCCGTTCATTGAATTCGCGCCGGCGGAGGTCTTTGACTCGCCGCTGCGACGCGAACTGCAAGATGCTGGCTTTCCCGTGATAAACGGTGAGATCGAATTCCCGAACACGCCTGGAATCGGCTATCCATTTCCGAAACAACTGGAGTCGAAGTTTCGCATTGATTGAAGTGCCTACACCTGCGCTGGTGACGATTGCTGTGCCCGTACTGAAACAGATGAGTCCGTCGAAAACCACCTTGAAGGAGTTCTCCCGATGCTGACGACTGAATCTCGCCGCTGCTCGTTTCCAATGCTTGATGAAATGATCTATCTCAACTCTGCCGCAGAAGGACTTCCGCCATTGGAGGTTCGCGAAGGACTCGATCAGTACTTTCGCGACAAGCAACTCGGTATGGCCGGTCGCGATCCTCACTTCGCCGCGTTGGAAGAAACGAAAGCACTCGTTGCCGAGTTCTATGGGCTCACACCGACAGAAATTGCTATCTGCTCTTGCTCGTCCGAAGCCTACAACTTGGCCGCTCTCGCGTTGCAGTTGAAAGCGGGCGATGAAGTGATCATCAACGATCTCGACTTCCCTGCCGGAGCGACACCTTGGTTGTTGCCGGATTGCCCTGCCACCGTTCACGTCTGGCGGTCACGTGACGGTGCGTTGCGAATTGACGATTTGATTCCATTGCTGTCGCCGAAAACACGTTTCGTGAACGTGTCACTCGTGAGTTTTTTCAACGGATTTCGATTGTCACTTCCCGAGGTTGTCGCGTCCGTTCGTAAGCACTCGCCTTCGTTGTTGGCTGTTGACGTCACGCAAGCTTTGGGACGCATTCCGTTGGATCTAGCGGGCGTGGATCTCGTCGTCAGCAGTACTCACAAATGGATTCTGGCCAGCCACGGCGGGGGATTGGTAGGAGTTCCGAAAGCGAAAGCACACGACTGGCATGTCTCTGCGGGAGGTTGGTTCAATCTCGAAGATGCCTTTGGACCGGAGCGTTTTGTGCGAGCCGTCACAAAACCGGGAGCGGCTGGCTTTGCGGTTGGTATGCCTAACTTCCCAGCGATCTACGCCATTCGTGCAGCTTTGAATTACATCAAGAGCGTCGGTGTTGTCGCGATCGATCAAGCAACTCGACCGCTGGTTCAACACTGCTTGCGAGAGCTGACAAAGTTCCCTGTCGAACTACTGACACCGACTGATGAGACTGCTGTCGCAGGGATCATCGCCTTCCGACATCCATCGGCCGAGGCGATCGCTCAACATCTCCGAACCAAGAACATCCACCTCATGTCGCACGCCGGACGTCTGCGAGTGGCCATTCACGGCTACAACACTCACGCCGATATCGAAACATTCCTGAGCGAGTTGTCGAACGCGCTGAACTCTTTGTGAAACTCGACCGGAAAGAAAAGCTGACTCAGCCATTCCCAGGAACAAAACCGCCATGACCAACGTTGCTGCGAATTCCTGTTCTTTGTCCGCATCTGCTCGCTGGCGAATTGTGTTGTTGCTGATGGGCTATGCCGCACTCGGGCACTTCAACCGCGAAGGGCTTGCGGTGGCCGGGAACAAAATCTTCATCAAACAGCTCGACATTTCCGAAGTCCGCATGGGGTGGGTCTATTCGAGCTTTCTGATCTGCTACACGATCGGCATGTTGCCAGGTGGCTGGCTTATCGACCGCATCGGTTCGGTGAAGACGTTGACCTTGTATGGTTTGGCGATGGGAGCGGTGATCGCTCTGACCGGAGCGTTGACCTGGGTTTCTACGATCCCACTTAGCCTTTGGATCGGGTTGCTGCTGATTCGTGGGTTAACCGGTCTGTGTAGCTCGCCGTTGCATCCGGGTGCGGCTCACGTCGCAGCCGATTCGCTACCACCAGAAAATCGAGCGACCGCCAACGGCATGCGCACCGCTGGTGCGTTGCTCGGGATTGCGTTCAGTTACCCAATCTTCAATTGGCTCATTGAAACCGCAGGCTGGCCGGGAGCCTTCGTGATCAGTGGGGCAACGTTGATGATTTTTGGGGTGTTCTGGAAGTTGTCAGCGACAGCTTTGACTGAAAAGCGATCGACTGACAGTTCCGCAGAAATCGCGGTGCAGGCCTCGCACGATGAGATCATGTCGCTGCTGCGAAGCGGCAATCTTTGGTTGTTGTCGCTGAGCTACGCCGCCTATGGATACTTTCAGTATCTCTTTTTTTATTGGATGGAATACTACTTCGAGAAAGTCCTGCACGTGCCTGACGATGAATCTCGGCGTGCCTCTTTCTACATCTTCTTAGCGATGGGTGCCGGCATGGCGATCGGCGGACTGAGCACTGACACCGCCTGCAAGTGGTTCGGCACCGTTCGCGGTCGCCGCAGCATTGTGATGATCGGCATGGGCCTTGGGGCGTTGTTTGCTTTGCTCGCCGTGAACGGAACAGAGCAGTCGCGCATCGTCGCGTACCTCGCGATCTCGATGGGCTGTTTGGGAATGTGCGAGGGAGTCTTCTGGACAACCGCGACCGACATTGGCGGCAAGTCGCGCGGCTTCTCCGGTGCGTTCATGAATACGCTCGGTAACGTCGGCGGCTTTATCTCGCCGGTCCTGACGCCGTATATGGCCGAAACGATGGGCTGGCCTGGGGCGATCAAAGTAGCCTGCGCGATCGCAGCCTTCGGCGGCGCACTCTGGTTCGTGATCAAGCCGCCGGTGCGATCGATGTGATGATGCACCGCCTCCTACAACTTGTCTTTCGCCTGGCCAGCAATATCCGACGCACCCAGCGGACTGAGGCTCGGCTTAATCGGCAGGCCGGGGAATTGATGTTCGTCGTAATACAATCGGTTGGCCGTTTGAAAGAACGAAATTGCTGAGCGGAGGCGTTCTGGCGACGGGAGCTTTTCGGCCTTGAGTGAAAAGTTGGTCTTATCGAAGTCATAGACCCACGCTTGTCGGCGTGCATCGAGAACGACCAGCTTGTCGTCAGCAGTCAGCAACGCGACATCATGGTTGTGCTGCATCAAGGCATAGCCTTGTTCCGGAGGTAAGCTGAGAACGTCTCGACCAAAGAAGACCGATCGATAATCTCCGCCGAGCAACCCCATGATTGTCGGGGCGATGTCGAGCGATGAGGCGAGCGTGTGACATCGTTTTTCCTCAGCGCCGTCGTCCGGTCGCATTAGCAGAACCGGAACTCGATACGACTTCATCGGGAATTTCTGGCTGCCATAAACTCGAGCGCCGTGATCTCCCATGACGACGAAGATCGTGTCCTTCTTCCAAGCGTGATCTTTGGCTTTGTCGAAGAACATGCCGATCGACCAGTCCGCGTATTTGACCGCGTTCTCTCGGCTCAGGTCCGACGACGGCCGATCAATTCGACCGTCGGGATACGTAAAAGGCCGATGGTTCGAGACCGTCAGCAACATTGCAAAAAATGGTTTTCCTTCGGCATGCAACCCGTCGAACTCTGTCAGAGCGCGATTGAAAAGATCTTCGTCCGAAACGCCCCAAGCGTTGACGAACTCCGGATTCACGAAATCTTTCTGTTCAACAAAACGATCAAACCCGTTGGCCGTCATGAAGGAACGAACTCCGTCAAACACACCACGACCGGCATACATGAAGGTGCGGTTGTAGTCGCGCTCCTTCAATGCATGAGCCAACGTGAAAACGTGCTGAGAATGATCACGTTTGAGGATCGACTCCGTCGGAATCGGTGGCATTGAGGTTGTGACGGCTTCGAGCGCACGCGCGGTGCGATTGCCGGTCGCGTAGAAATTGTCGAAGAGTGTTGCTTCGCGTGAGAGCTTGTCAAAACAGGGAGTCAAGCCGCGATTGTCCCCCAAGACACCAACAAAGTCAGACCCAAAACTCTCTTCCAGAATAATGACGACATTCCAATCTTTGCGTGGCGCGGCTTGATGCACCGTTCGATCGAGCGGGTTTGCAGAATCTTCATGAGCGTCATCGCCAGGGCGTACAAGATGCTGCCGAACTTCTTGCG
>CAIJTL010001415.1 GCA_903823545.1 uncultured Planctomycetaceae bacterium | reverse complement strand
GCGCAGACGGCGATGATCCTGAGACCGACGAATTGCTCAATCGTGTCATCGGCTTGAAGGAGCAATGGTTGAGCCGACAAGAAGTCCTGAGCGAACAGATCGAAAAGGCGTTGGAGAGTGGTGCAAAGCCGATTGAATTGGCTCAGCAAGTTTACCAAGGTGGTTTTGTGTTGGAGGCTTTGAAACTGCTCGACAGCGATCTCGTCGCCGTCCGAGAAGCGTCTCAAGCTCAAGCGTTTCGTGGACTTGTTTTGTTCGAGTCAGGCCAACTGGAAACGGCGTATTCGCAGTTTGAATATGAATCGTCCAACAACTTTTCGGCGTGGCGAACTCCTGCCGCCTATTGCCGGTTGGCTCACGGGGAATACGACCAGGCGACAAGCCTGTGGAAGCAACTGTTGGAATTTGGTCAGCAATCGGTGGTCAGTAATTTGACGCTGTCGTTGCCGCTGATTCAATCGCCATTGCACGTCGCGGGGTACTCGAACGTCTGGCCCGTGCAACACGTGGCGTCAGTCAGCGATGCCCTTTACCGCTGGCGCGACGAGCAATCTCAATTGCTCTGGAACACCGCGATGATGCAACTCGAAAGCGGCAAGCCACACATCGCGACCAAAACACTCAAAGGACTGCTCGAAGCGAATCCGGATACCAACCTGCGACCGCTGTTGAGATTCTACTTGTTCGTGCTGACAGAAGAGCTGATCGATCCGGAGCCGCCATCACAATGGATTCCCATCGAAGGTGACATGTTCGCCCCCGACGAGGAATGAGGTTGCTGTGTCTCAGTGATTGAACATGAACTCTTTTGAGTTCAGCAGAGTCCACAACAAGTCTTCGGCGGCTTGGCGTTGGTCGGGTTGTTGTTCGAGGTAGGTGAGTGACGTGTTGAGTTCGTCGCTGCTTGGCAGGCGAGAGACCGCTCCCAGGTAGAGTTCTTCGACGACTTGCTTCAACGGCTTCTTCTCTTTCTCCGCGAAGAGTTTCGCGATCTTGCCTTCGCCGGATGCGAGCTTGTTTTCGATCTCATCGGAGTTCGACAGCAACAGCACTTGGGCAAGTGTCGCAGCGGCGGAGCGTTCGCATTCGCAGGCGGAGACTCGTTGTGGGCGGTCGAAGGCGTCGAGGAAGTAGGAACCGAAACCTTCGTGCGGCAGATCGACGGCTCGAGCGCTGGAGCCGACTCCGTTGAAGCGCTCTTTGAACCCGGTTGCTTGATTGACCGCGTCGAGCATGACCTCGGCGATCAGGCGTCGGGCGTAGAAGCGGGCGTAATTCTGGCGATCGTGTTCGTTGTCGGGAGTCGGCTGCGATGACAACTGGTAGACGTTGCTCGTCACCATCTGCCGAATCATCTGCTTGACGTCGAACTTGTGAGCCTTGAAATCATCGGCGAGGAATTTCAGAAGTTCGGGATTCGACGGCGGGTTTGTGTCACGGAGGTCATCGACTTCGTGAACGAGTCCTCGACCGAAGAAGTGACCCCATAGACGGTTCGCCATCGTGCGGGCGAAGTACGGATTTTCCGGCTTGATCATCCAATCGACGAGCGCGTGTCGCGGGTCTTGTTCGGGGGTGAACTCGGCATAGTCACCGTCGAGGTATTTCGGCTTCGGCGAGGCTTTTGTCAGCGGGCTTTGCACACCGCTTGTGACGTTGGGCGAGGTGAAATACGGCGGCGGTTCGCCGAATGCCTTTTGGCCGAGTCGCGTAAAGAAACCGGCTAGTCCGTAATAGTCTTCTTGCGAGTATCGCTCATATGGATGGTGATGACACTTCGCGCATTGCAGCCGCAGGCCTAGGAAAACTTGAGCGGTGTCGGCGGTCGATTGATGAGTCAGATCGTCACGCATTTGCCAGTAGCGATTGACCGCCGGAGCGTCCTGCCATTCACCCGATGCGGCGATCACGCTGCGCACGAACTCGTCATACGGAACGTTACGGGCGATCTGATCTTTGATCCAATTGTGAAACGCATACGCCGCTCGGTTGGCTCCGGCGAGTTGTGAGTTCCGCAATATCGAACCCCATCGCAGTGCGAAGAATGCGGAGTAGTCGGGCGATTCCAATAAGCGATCAACGAGCGTGTCTCGCTTGTTGGGACTGGCGTCGTTGAGGAACACTCTCGCTTCATCAGAGGTCGGCAAGCGACCGCAAAGGTCGAGAGTGACTCGACGCAGAAACGTCGCGTCGTTCACGATCGGTGAAGGTTTGAGACCGAGCTTCTTCCATTTCTCAACGACCAGACGATCGATCTCGGTCTTCGGAGTGAAGTTGGCAATCTCTTTGAGCGGCTCACCATGTGGGACCAACGCCATGAAGACGGCGACCTGGCCCATGTAGCGCGTCATGATCGCCGCTTCGCCCGATTGGCCGGTTGTTTTCACGAGTCCGTCTGGCGAGACGGTCGCGACAACGTCCAGGTTGCTGGAGAAGTCGACTTGTCGCGTGACATCGCGCTGACTTCCATCACTGTAGTCGGCAATGACGGCGAGTTGTTGCTGGGTGCCGTCTTTACTAACCCGAAGCGTGAGCGAGGGCGAGCCCGCGATCGACGTCGATGGACGTGCGCCCTCGCTTACGCTTCGGGTTAGTGGGACACCTTGCATCACTCGTTCTTTGGGGAAGACATTCAGCTTCACGACGTGAGGTACTTCCGGTGACGACGCGGGTGCTCCCGATTCGATCCAGCTCTGAAACAGGCGATACGGTTCACTGCCGACTTCGATGCGCCGCCCGCCGCCGTGAGGGACCGCACCTGCTGCTTTGCGGAGCAGCAAGCTGTTGCTGGCGTTTGAAACCGTGACGCGACGGCCGCGAGCTTCCTTCACTAACGCCGAGTAATCGAACTCGGTATCGAATCCAAACAGCGACAATTGAAATCCGTTTTGTCCGTTCTGCTTTCCATGACAGCCACCAGCATTGCAGCCAAAGCGACTGAGCAAAGGAACGATCTCAGTCGAGAAGTCGACGCTCCGACCATTCGCCATACCGCTGACTTTGACTGAAATCTTAGAGGTCACCCCACCAACGTTGACGCTGATTTCCGTTGAACCATCAGCGACCGGAGTCACATAACCCGTTTCATCGACGACCGCGATCGTAGGCTGGCTGCTGGCAAACTTCGCTTCTCGAGTCACATCGCGACCGTCCGTTTC
>CAIJTL010001414.1 GCA_903823545.1 uncultured Planctomycetaceae bacterium | reverse complement strand
CACGAAGGCACGAAGGCACGAAGAGGTACAAGCGCCGCGCGGCACTCTCCCCTCCGTGTCTCCGTGGTGAAATTCAGAATCAACGTCGCTTAGAACGTCGGTCGCTGGCTCATGACTGCTTCAAAGCGAGACTCGGAGACGAATTCCAAGAATTCTTGGAATTCGGGTTCGTAGCCGACGTCTTGAAGCTCACCAGCGGGGGCATCGTTCTGCCCGGTGCGGAGCCATTCGAGGAATTCGGCGTTGACGGGGTCTAGTTCCGGAAGCGTCTTCGGCGGGACGACCTCTGCGAGTCGTTCGGCAGTCTCTTCGGCAGACTCGAAGCGATCGCTCGGCAGCTTTGCGAGCAACTTCGAAACGATTTCTTGCACCGATTCCGGAATCTCCTGATCGAAGTCGAACAACACTCGCGGCGCCTCGTTCGCATGACGCAACATTTGACGCACGGGGTTGCGATCCGGAAACGGAACTTGCCCGGTCAAGCAGTGATACAGAGTGCAACCGAGACTGTAGAGATCCGATGCAATGTCCGCAGAGTGGGGGTCTTGAGCTTGCTGCGACGACATATAGTCGTAGCGTCCCAATATGCCGCCGGTCTGTCCGCCGACATTGACGGTCAGCTCGTCTTCGTCACCTTCCAGCGAATCCAAGAACGACAGCGCATCGCGAGCGGCACCGAATTCTAAAATCTTCACAAGTCCGTGCGTCGTGATCCACAAATTGGCGGGACAGATATCGCGGTGGATGATGTCTTCTGAGTGCAAATACGCGAGCCCGCGAGCCGCTTGCTGAATCAACTCACATGCTTCGGCGTATGGCAATCGACCATCTCTTTGCAGCCGTTGTTCGAGCGTCTCACCGCTGAGTTCTTCCATCGCAATGAAAGGAATCTCGCCGACTTTGCCAACTTGGAATGTCTTCACGACATTCAAGTTGTCGACCTGAAGTCCAACCCGTGCTTCGCGCCCAAGGCGAGCGAGTCGTTCTCGATTGCGGCTGAGTGTGGCGGGGAAAATCTTCAATGCGACGGGCTGATTGAACTCCGCGTGCTCGGCGCGGAAGACATCGCCAAGTCGACCTGCAGTCAGTCGTCCGCTGACTCGATAAGGCCCGAGCATGTACGGGCCAGGAATACCGGACAGCAACGCCGCCGCTTGAAAGTCCGTGAGTTGATGGTCGCCCACTAATGATTGCACAAAGCCAGCCCCATCGGTCTCCGCACCGGCATTAGATTGCCATGATTGAGCATGTTGGGCCGCTTGTTCGGTTGTAAGAAGTTGAGCACTGACTGCTGCTGCACAGACTTGTTCGACATTCATCATGATGGCTCCCAGATGGGTTGTACTTTTGAAGATTGAGCTGGTAGCGAAAACTAACCGCTCTTCAATGGCTCGTCGAGAGTCGTGTCGCACTTGGCCACGGCCGGCTAACTCGTCGGATTGCAGAAACTGTAGGGTGGGACCAGTGTAAAGACCGGGGACATAGGTGGCGCGCGTTCGGGGACATGGGTGGCGCTTCGGTACTCTGGCGACTTTCTCGAAGTAGAGGTGTCGCGAGATGTCCTGGAAAGTGTCGGATGTCATGTCTCAGAGAATGGAGTTTGTGT
>CAIJTL010001413.1 GCA_903823545.1 uncultured Planctomycetaceae bacterium | reverse complement strand
CGTCGTGACGGTCATCAGATGAACGAGGCCGCAAGTCATCTCGGCCAACGCGATATCGCGAGCCACCATGATGACTTCGGCACCTGAGGGAATTCCACGCAGTCCCAACAGCATCGAGTAATATCCCTCGTGCATGATCCCCTTCGCCGCCAGTTCAGGAACCTGCGGGTGATTGAAGATTGGCCGACCAAACATCCGCGTGTATTCGAGCGCCCGCCGCATGATCTCCGCGTTGGCAATCGGTTGTTTCGCGTCCGTGAACCCGACCGCGCCACCTTCGACCAATTGGCCGATTTCTGCCAGTTCTTTGCCGTCGTGATTCTTGGTGACGGCTCCCAGCGGAAAGACGTTGCAGTGCCCCGCACGAGCACATTGCAACTGAATGAACTCAACCGCCGCGCGAGTATCAATCACCGGCGAAGTATCCGGCATACAAGCGACCGATGTCATCCCGCCCGCCAGCGCCGCCGCCGTCCCGGATGCCGTTGTCTCGTCCTTTTCATCTCCCGGTTCGCGTAGCGAGACATGTATGTCGATCAGCCCCGGACAGACGATAAGCCCGCTCGCGTCAATCACGTGATCCGCAACAGCGGCCCCAGTGTCGATCCCCTCAATGCGATCATTCCGCAAAAACAAATTGCCGACCCGATCAATGTTCTGACTCGGATCAATAATGCGCCCGCCGCGGATCAGTGTGGTGCTCATCAGTCTTTCGCTTAATTGTGTGCGTCTTGTCGCCGTTGTTGCAGCAGATAGAGGCATGCCATGCGGATTAGCAAACCGTTACTCACTTGGTCGAGGATGACTGAGTGTGGGCCGTCGGCCACTTCGGGGGTGATTTCGACTCCGCGATTGATCGGGCCGGGGGCGAGGATTAGGACGTCGGATTTCGCTCGGCGGATGCGGTCGCCGTTCATGCCGAAGAAGTGGGCGTATTCGCGGATCGACGGGAAGAAGGCACTCCGCTGGCGCTCGAACTGAATCCGCAGCAGGTTGATGCAGTCGCACTCGCCAAGGATTTCGTCGAGATTGTTTGAGACTTCAACACCAAGTCGTTCGACATGTGCGGGGATCAATGTCGATGGGCCGCAGACGATGACTCGCGCACCGAGTTTCTTCAGACCCCAAATGTTGGATCGAGCGACTCGGCTGTGCAGGATGTCGCCGACCAACGCGACGGTCAGTCCGGCGATTTTCTGGCGATGTTGTCGGATCGTGAAAATGTCGAGCAGTCCTTGTGTCGGATGCTCGTGAGTCCCGTCGCCCGCATTGAGAACGCTCGCTTTGAGCAATTTCGACAACAGATGCGGTGCGCCTGATGTGCTGTGTCGCACGACAACTTGATCGACTCCCATCGCTTCGATGTTCTGAGCCGTATCGTAAAAAGTTTCTCCTTTTGAGAGGCTGCTTGTCGACGCAGTGAAGTCGACCGTGTCAGCGCTCAGTCGTTTCGCCGCGAGGCTGAAACTCGTCTTCGTGCGTGTGGACGGCTCAAAGAATAAGTTGGCGACGACAGTCCCTTTGAGGGAACTCAGTTTCGTCTCACCCTCGGCGGCCAGCCGTTTGAATTCGGCGGCTTGATCCAAAATAAGAGTGATTTCGTCGGCGGAAAGCTCTTCCAAACCGAGCAGAT
>CAIJTL010001412.1 GCA_903823545.1 uncultured Planctomycetaceae bacterium | reverse complement strand
GTACGGCACCGGTGTCGGGCTTGAGTCCAAGCACCGACGCTCCCGAATAGACAACTAACTGCGAACGACCGCCGACATCCAGTAAAGCTGGGGAAGAGTACCCAGCCGGATCGTCCCCAGCGGACCATGCGAGCTTGCCCGACTTCGTGTCGTAGGCCACAACAGTCGCGTTCGGAGCACCAGCAGTCACGACGACTCGATCGCCAACGACAAGCGGCGAACAAGCCATTCCGTACTCAGCAATCGATCCATCGAGTTCTTTCACGACGTTGTGTGACCAAACTGTTTTGCCGTCTGCAAACTGCACTGCGGTCAGAATTCCCTCACCCGTGAAGGCGAAGACCAAGTCACCAGCAATCGCCGGAGTTCCTCTCGGCCCGTTCCCCATTCCATTGCGAAACTCAGGAGCGAGCTTCGTTTGCCAAACCGATTCCCCCGTTTGAGCATTCAGAGCCACCAACCATTGCTGACCTTCCTTTTGAACCAGTGTGACGAGCCGGCCGCGACTGATTGCCAAGCCTGACATCCCCGCGCCGCCGGGAACTCGCCAAACCTGTTTGGGGCCATTGGTCGGCCAAGCGGTGAGCAATCCAGTTTCTTTGGAAAGACCGTTACGTTGAGGACCAAGAAACTGGGGCCATTCCCCTTTGGCGTCTGGCTGCTGAGCCACTCCGTTGCCAGTCGCAGCACCTAATAACACGCCAACCATTATGGCACATCGCACGACACGATCTCGAACGCGGGACTGTGAGTTGATTGGCGGTGTGGCCATGAATGTCATCCTGGAATTGAGTGGTGAGTGCGGCAGCTTGTGGGTTCGCGAGTGATCCTGTCAGTTCTGACTCATTCGAGCAATCGAAATCTTCACCCAGCATGGTGAGAACGCTTTGTTGAGAAGTTGACCACGACCGGCAGATGATCTGACGCTTGTCGTGACTTGGACGTCTTGACGAGTCGAATGGATTCAACCGTGATCGCTTTGCAATGAAAGACTTTGTCGAGAGACATCACGGGGAAAACTGCGGGGAACGATCGGAACTTCCCTGGAGGTGACGTCGCTTGAGTGAGTTTCTGAGGAACCAAGAGCGATCGACCTAACGTGTTTCGCCAATCGTTGAAGTCACCACACATCAGCGTTGGATGCTCGTCCGTCGCAAGAAACTGCGGATGTGCGAGCAATCGCTGCACCTGCCATTGCCGTTCGCGTTCGCTCAACCCTAAGTGCCAATTCGTCAGACGCAGCAATCCCGTCGGGGTCTCGACAACGACAAGCTGTGCACCTCGCGGTTTCTTTTCGCCAAATCTCAACGAAATTCGGTGATGTTCCTGAAAGGGCCAACGCGACAACACGAGGTTGCCATATCCCCCGACTCGCCAATGCACGTTCTGCTGAAACGTGGCGTGCATCGGTCGAAACTTCTCGGCGAGGAGATCAGCTTGATCGTGTCGGCCCGTGCGTGGCAGATCGATCGTGACTTCCTGCAAGCAGAGGAAATCCGCTTCCAACGAAGCGAGCACGTCAATGATCCGATCCAAGTTGTAGCGGCGGTCACTGCCACCGATTCCTTTATGGATGTTGTATGTCACCAATCGCATAGCAAATCATTTCGTTCGATCGTTTAACAACAGCGGCGGGCGCCCTGCTTTTTGTCGAATCCAGTTGATCGACGTTAACACTTGCGGGCGACCAATCAAATATCGTTCCCACCGGCGTTTGCCCGGCAGGTCCATCAGCCAAAGCCCCGCCATGATTGTCAGCACTCCCTGACCCGGAATGACCAACATCACAAGGCCGGCCAGTAACAACACTCCTCCTAGCAAGTTCTTTAGCACTCGCCATGTCCAATAGAGAGCTCGCGACAGAAGCCGTGGTGAACGAGCAATCGGAGAGAGTTCACTTTGCTGGAAATAGTCTTCCGGTAATCGAGCCAATAACCAAGGCAGCGCAACTGCACTGATTATGAACGTTGCCAAAGAGACGGCAGCGAGCCAACTGATCCAGCTTGTCGGAATGCCTAACATGATCTGTTCTTTGAGGAATGCGGATGCAATAGCTGTCCGATGTCTTTTCAGCACGACGCTCCAGCAGGTGGTCGTTGCCGCAACCACTCGCTGGCGCGTCGCGCTTGTTTTGAAACAAGATCTATAAAACTGGCGTGAACAGTCGGCAGAAATTTTCCATCACAACGTGATACCACGGACGACGCGCCCAGGCTTCCGGCGAGATTCGATTTGAGTCTTGCAAGTCGCGTTCAAATTGCAGCTCCAGTTGTTGAGCCAGTCTTTCGTCATACAAGACCATGCCTGCCTCGAAGTTTAAGAACAAACTACGGCAGTCCACGTTAGGTGATCCGACCAGCGACCAATGGCCGTCGATCGTCAGAGTTTTTGAATGAAGTAAACCACCGTGGTACTCCCAGATTTCGACTCCCGCGCTGAGTAGCGTTTCGTAGACCGAGCGTCCGGCGAACAACGTCAAAGCATGGTTCAGTCGCCCCGAAAGTAACAGCCTTACTCGAACTCCGCGAAACGCGGCATTTTCTAACGCAGTGATAATCGCCGATGGCGGGGCAAAGTAAGAAGTCACGAGCAAAATGCGTTCGTCGGCCTCATTGATGGCTGATAGCATCAGAGCTTGAAAAATCGAAGCATCTTCTTCTGGACCGTCACTCACGGTTTGAGCGATGACTGTCCCTGTTGCTTCCGGTGCGGGAAATGCCTCGGTGTCGGGTAAGACTTCGCCGGTCGCGAAGTACCAATCTTCGGCAAAGATCAATTGGTGACGCCAGACTTCAGGGCCAACAACTCGCAGATGAGCATCACGCCAAAAGCCGATGTTGCGACGTCGGCCAATGTATTCATCGCCGATGTTCATGCCGCCGGTGAAAGCAACCCGTCCATCGACAACGACAATCTTCCGATGATTGCGGAGATTGATTGACCATCGCTCACGAAACGTCTGGCCGGGCAAGAATGTCGCGATTTGAATTCCCGCATCAGACATGGGGCGCAAAAATCGTCGGGTGAGCCCAAACGAACCAAAGCCGTCGTACAAAAATCGCACACGCACACCTTCGCGAGCGCGCTTGATTAAAACGTCGCGTAGCCGAGTTCCGGTTTTGTCTGATTGCCAAATGTAATACTCAAGATGGATCGACTCCTTAGCGCTGAGGATCGCCTGCTCGATCAATCCCAAGGTTCGATTCGTATCCGATAGTAGTTCGACCTCGTTTCCAATGGTCGGCCAAGTGTCGGTTAACCGTTGCGTCAGACGCATCAACCGACGCGTCTCAGGACGATCGGACTCGTTGGGCGGCCTCGCATGCTCAAGTCGCTGCTGACATCGTTCCGACAGCCTGACCGCCGAACGGAGCTTAGATTCCTTACGACGTTGAACTCGATTGATTCCAAACAACAAAAACAAAACCGCTCCGCCAATTGGGATGAACGCGATCGTCAGCATCCAGGCGACACTTGAAACCGGCTGTCGCTTTTTAACCAGCAGCACCACCGGCAGTAACAACAGCGTTAGCCCGTACCCAAGAATTGAGAGGAGCCAATCAAAATTCGTCATGTTTTGGCCAAAGTAAGGGCGGGCCCCTGCGACGGGGCGACTCCAAAAACTGGTAGATTCAACGCAAATGACTCGAACTCGCATTTCAAACAAGTAACGACTGTTAGTTTCCCGCAGAGGCGCAGAATTCTTGATGAAGATGGTGATCCCAGCGTGTTTTTCTCCGCGACCCCTGCGCCTCTGCGGGAAACTCCTCTTTGCTTGTCTCGTGACTCCAAAATTAGAGGCCCATCTTCGTCAATCACATTCGCTCCGCACTTGCGATTTGGGTTAATGACCGCCATCGTCCCGTGCTCTCGCAATGGTCGATTTGGCAATCGTGAATCTCGTTGGTGAAGCTCTTTGGGCGATTGCGGTTTGAGTGAGACGGCAGTCTGCTCGAAGCGACGATCAAAGCAGGTTTGGCGCCGGCAGACCATTCAGCAGACAAATTCAATCTGAATTGCAAACAGAATAGGAAGCAGTAGCATGACAGTCGACAAGTCGGAGAGTCGGATTCGCCGCATGTTCGGCGAGATTTCGGCACGCTACGACTTCATGAACCACTTGCTATCAGGTGGGACCGATTATTACTGGCGCTGGCGAACCGTGCGGCTGACTCGACCGACAGGAGCCGCTCCTGTGCTTGATGTTTGCACCGGGACGGGTGATTTGGCGTTGGCGTATTGGCGAGCGGGTCGCAAGCAAGTTCCTGTCGTCGGCTCCGATTTCACACACGAAATGCTCGCGATCGCACGAACCAAATGGGCTCGCGCGCGAGGAACCGCAGACCCAGAACAAGTTCAGTTCATCGAAGCGGACACACAACATCTCCCTTTTGGCGATAACCAGTTTCAGATCGTTTCCGTGGCGTTCGGCTTGCGAAACGTCACTCGAACAGACGTTGGGCTCAGTGAAATGACTCGCGTTTGTCTGCCCGGTGGCAAAGTGGTTGTGCTTGAGTTTTCGACACCGACGAATCGATTCTTTCGGGCGTTCTATCTGTGGTACTTCCGCAACATTCTGCCGCTGATCGGCCAAATGCTGATGCGCAATCAGCAAGCGGCCTACAACTACTTACCCGCGTCGGTCAGCGAGTTTCCACAAGGGGAAGCACTTGCCGACATGATGCGAACTGCTGGTCTTGAGCAAGTCTTTTACAAGCCACTGACATTTGGAATCGCGACGCTTTACATCGGAACGAAGTCAGCACAGTAACCCGAAGCGTGAGCGAGGGCGGATGCTCCAGAAGATTTTGAATTCGGAGTTTTGGTGAGCGTTCGCCCTCGCCCTCGCTGACGCTTCGGGTTAGTGGGGAGGCGCCGACAGAAGGAATCAATCATGACCAACAGCCTCGAACCAAATCCGCTGGATCTCGTCGTCGCCATCACGGGAGCAAGTGGGGCTGCCTATGCGGCTCGGCTGTTGCAGGTGTTGGTCAAAGCGGGTCGCCGAGTTCATGTCACGGTCAGTCCCTCAGCTACTCAAGTTTTTCAGCTTGAATTGGGGCTCACGCTCGATTTGCGGAACTGCGATTTAAGCCAGTTGCTCACCGAGCAGAGTGCTAGCAACAACGAACAACCTCGCGGCAGCTTGGTCTATCACCACTACCAAGATTTCCGAGCTGGCATTGCGAGTGGATCGTTTTTGACAGCGGGGATGGTCGTCTGCCCCTGCTCGATGGGGACGTTGGCGAGTATCGCGAACGGGCTATCGACAAACCTGATTCATCGTGCGGCGGACGTGCATCTGAAGGAGCGACGCAAGCTGATTCTGGTCCCTCGCGAAACACCGCTGGGGAGCATTCAGCTTGAAAACATGAAGCGACTCGCCGACGTCGGAGCGATCATTCTGCCCGCGATGCCGGGGTTCTATCATGGCCCGACCACGATTCAGGACTTGGTCGATTTCGTCGTCGGTCGAATTTGCGATCAACTGGGCGTGCCGCATGAGTTATTCAAGCGCTGGGGGACAAATTGAAGAATGGGATTCATGGGAACAATGCAATTGATGAGAGTCATGTCGCCGCAGTTTTCATGCTTCACATTCTCCCCATAAGTTCCATTCGCGAAATGCCACTTGCCGCCCAGCGTTGTATATGGTTGCCACATGCCAAACATTTTCGCCAAAGACCGAATCATCGCCGCTCCCGGTTTCAATCGTTGGCGAGTTCCACCTGCTTCGGTCTCCATTCATCTCTGCATTGGCTCAGTCTACGCCTGGAGCATTTTCAATCCACCGCTGATGAAACTGCGTGGGGTCGTTGCTAGTGCAGCGGACGATTGGACGTTGTCGGAAGTGAATTGGGTTTTCACGTTCGCCATTGTGTTTCTCGGCTTGTCCGCCGCGGTGGCCGGAAAGTGGTTGGAACGTGTTGGTCCGAGGCTCGTCGGTTCGTTTTCGGCGTGCTGTTGGGGCGGCGGCTTTTTGATCGGTGGATTAGGAATTCTGACTCACCAGTTGTGGCTGTTGTATCTCGGCTATGGAGTTGTCGGCGGCATTGGGCTTGGCCTGGGTTACGTTTCTCCCGTGAGCACGCTCATCAAATGGTTTCCCGATCGACGCGGTATGGCGACTGGATTAGCCATCATGGGGTTCGGCGGCGGAGCAATCATCGGTGCTCCGCTGAAAGAGTCGCTGATGAAGGCGTACTACCAACCGCCGAGTTACCTCGGCACGATCGACCAAGTCGAACTCAAGACCGAATCCGGTCGCCGCTTCGCGACAGTCAATGGCCAGAGTCACGAAGTCGTTGTCATTGGCAAAAGCGAAGTGTCGCAGTTGTTGGTGAAGGCTCCCGAGGGAGTCTATGTCGTTGGAACCGGGCGGACGGGAATCGCAGAAACGTTCTTCACGCTGGGGCTGGGATACTTTGTCGTGATTTTGATCGCCGCGTTCTCGTATCGTCTTCCTGCAGTCGATTGGAAACCTCAAGGCTGGTCTCCTCCAATCGAGGGGCAGCCGGGGAGCATGATCACGTCTCACAACGTGGCGATCGATGAGGCTCTCAAGACACCGCAGTTTTATTTGCTCTGGATCGTGCTCTGCTTCAATGTCACCGCAGGCATCGGAGTGCTCGGTGTGGCAAAGACGATGATCGGCGAAATCTTCGGAGCCTCGTTGCCCGAGACCGTGACCAGCCAATTCGCAGCCACCTTCGTGTTGATGATGAGCGTCTTCAACATGCTGGGGCGATTTGCGTGGTCGACCGCGTCGGACTACTTGGGCCGTCAGCGGACCTACGCGATCTTTTTCGCACTCGGAACCGCCCTGTATGCCTCGATCCCATTCATCGCGGCGCAACAGGGACAGCATCCATCAGTGACGTGGCTCGTTGCTTTTTACGGAGTGACGATGGTGATCTTCACCATGTATGGCGGCGGCTTCGCGGCGATACCGGCTTACCTCTCAGACTTATTCGGCACCAAGTTTGTCGGCGGCATACATGGCCGCTTGCTGACCGCGTGGAGCACCGCTGGAGTCATCGGTCCGCTCGCAATTACTTACCTCCGTGACCGCTCACTGCGAGCGGCTCTGACGGACATCGCGAGCAAAGTCGATCCTGACACGTTCGAGAAAACGTTCGGAGCACCGCTCGCCGAACTGCCGACACTGATCGCCAAGAAAACGGTGACACTTTCCAAGCTCATGACACTCGCCCCATCCGGGACCGTGGACCCGTCGAGTTCGCTCTACAACAGCACGATGCTGGCCATGGCCGGTTTGTTGGTCATCGCCTTCATCGCCAACTCCCTTGTGCGACCCGTCGATCCGAAACACCATTGGGCCGAGTCGCCTACGTAGCCTTCACGTTATTCGCTAACAACACTACTAAGTCGGGAGTAATGATGATAGCAATTCGCAATTTCATCTTGTTTCGCTCGAAACTCTTCCTCCACGAGCAGGCCGATGACCAGATCGATCACTGGTTCGTCGGTGGAGACTGCGCCGGTTG
>CAIJTL010001411.1 GCA_903823545.1 uncultured Planctomycetaceae bacterium | reverse complement strand
GATGGAAACTGCTGACAGATTTCAGCCAACGTGGGCAACTTCTTGGCTTCTTGAGCAGGATCATCAGACGGACTTTTGGCAGCTTTCGATGCTTGTGGCGTAGTCAATTTCTCTGCGATCGCCTCGTCGAGTCCCGAAGAGGCGGATGCGATATCGACCGCAGGTTTCTGAGTTGATTCGCTCGCTTCGTTTGCGGCACTTGCTGCTTTCGCCGCCGAAATCTCTTGGCGACGCTGCTCGATCGTCCGCTGAATATCGCCCAACGAAACCGACGTCTGGCGAGACCATCCCGCCACTGCTTGCTCGGTCACCGCTGCGTAAACCTTTTCGTACTCGTAGTTCAATTGAGTCGGATTGTCTTGAACCAAGTAACTGTGAACCAACTTGTCGAGCCGCAGGACTTTGACTCGATCCCCGTCTTCGGTTCTCTCCGAAACGTTGATGTACGAGTAATTGCTCTCGTCGTGATACTCGCCCACTCGATCATCACGCAGGCCGAGCGTTAGACCGAGTTCATGCAAGCGGCGTCCCAGCGATTCGCCGAACGTCGTCCAAAGCCGCCTCGATTTGTCGCGCGTCTCCTCGCTTTGAAAACGCGTAACCGTTCGTCCGATTGAAGTCATGACGTTCTTCATTCCGCCATCTGTGATCGCGGCGGTCAGTCCAATCCAAGTCACAAACTGCATCCAACCGAACAACACCGTTGCCCGATAAGTCCACTTTCCCGCAGCAGCCAACACTCCCATTGAGGCCAACGTGCCGGCTGTCAGCGCGACAATCGCTCGCGTTCCCATTGTGTCGATCAAGATGAACCCGGTTAAAAATGTTCCAACGATCGATCCCAATGCACCCCATGCGTAGACGTTGCCGACGGTCGCTCCCACTTTGCGACTTTGCGACAACGCCAAGCTGGCGACCACGGGGGAAATTGTGCCGAGCGACATTGATGGGAAGAAGAAAACTATCCCCACGACCCAGACGACCCACGTCGGCCATTGCCATCCCTCCGGCCTCGCTCGATCTACCATCAAGCCATCGAGCCAAAGCACGCTCAAACACAACACGCTTGCCGCCAGAAACAACCAATTCAACAACTTGCCGGGAGCGAACCGATCGGCCAGCCAGCCTCCCAGAAAATTTCCAATCGTAATTCCCGCCAGCACGACGCCAATGACTGAAGTCCACGTATAAAGTGAACTCCCCACATGTTTGGCGATCAATCGCGATGCGGTCAGTTCGAGTACCATTACGCAAACACTGGTCATGAAGACCAATGCGTTGCATCCCAACAAAACGAAACGAGCATTCGTTCCGGGCGTTTGAAATCGCTTGGCTGTCTCGACTTCCGCTAAGGTCTGCGGGCTGACTTTGACGGTGGTCGGTTGCGACGCCCATTCAATTTCGGGAGACGCACCGCGATGACTTTCTGAGAGCGAATAGGTTTCAAGCCCGTCTGAGGCAGGCAACGTGACATCTCCGTGACCGCTGGACGGGGACAGTAACTTATTCCCAGACGTTGGCTGCGAACCGTCATTGCTTGGAGTTGCCGCACTGCCATTTGCATGATCGGCCATCGTCAGTTCCTTTTGTTGGACAGGAAAGTTCTCAGAAGCGAGTTTCATCGTTGGTGAGGTCTTCCATGATAGTCACGACGGCGGCTTAAACAGCAGCGAGTTGGGGGCAAGCCATCGTCTTACTTCGATGTAAATCACATCGAGCGGTCGGGGTTTACACCAAAAATTGATGAATATAATCCGGGCAAAAAGCCGTCCTTGACACTCCGAAAAGGCACACCTAACATCGCCCCGCCTTTGCCGGACTTGAACTTGTGCCCCTTTCGACGAGGCGAAAAACTTCCGCAGTGTGCGGGGGAAAGACTGTGGTTGAACGATGCGACAACCAAATATCAGTCTGTGAATTGGATTGCATCGGGGTACTCATGCCGATTCGGCGCGGCTGACGCGCAGTGGAGTGATCGGCGAGTGAAGAGAAGGGATACCGATGGCTCACATCGTTGCCGAACCGTGTTTCAATTGTAAGTACACCGATTGCGTCGTCGTATGCCCGGTCGAGTGCTTCTACGAAGGCGAATCAATGCTCTTCATCAATCCGGATGAATGCATCGACTGCGAAGCCTGCGTCCCGGAATGCCCGGTCGAAGCAATCTTCCACGAAGACAATCTTCCAGAAGAGTGGGCTGCCTACAAAGACCTCAACAAAGAGATGGCTCCTCAATACCCGGTTCTCACCGAGAAAAAGGAACCATTGGCTGGCAAGTAATTGCCCTTTTGGTCGCGAACAAACGATTCTTGAAACAACCCCACCCCGTGGCTCCGGTGTGGGGTGTTTTTTTGCGCCTACGACTCGTTGATTTTACTCGCGAATGCGGTGTCGAGTTTTTACCTCGGAGAGACACGTCGAAGCGGTGCTCCTGCAGATCGCAACTTGTCTTGAGCCATGCGTCGGTTCCCACCTACCCTGCTGCGGAAGAGAAACCGCAACCAAACCGGTTGTCGGCCTTCCTCTGCAAAGGACTGCGGAATGACCACTTTTCGATCGAGTACCACAGGAGTTCTATCCCGTCGTTTTTCGATGGTCCTGTTTGTTTTGCTGGCGTTGTTTTTGGCCCGAATTGCCATTGCAGACGAGCCGCCAACCGGTTGGGAAGGGACAATCAAGCCAGGACATGTTCGACCACACGTTGAATTTCTGGCGAGCCGAGATCTAGGGGGGCGAGCAGGCGCGGATACAGTTCGCGCCGCTGCATATCTACGACAGCATTTTGTCGAATGTCGCCTGAAGCCGCTCTTCGCGGAAAACTCATATGAGCAACACATCCCTGGCACAGAATCCGATTCGTCAGAGGTGGATGATTCTCCGAGAGTGAAGCCGATTAGCGCCACAAAGAAACCTCACATCGTTGGCCAAAATGTTGGCGCTTGGATCGAAGGAAGCGATCCAGAATTGAAGAAGGAATTGATCGTTCTCGGAGTCCACTACGATCATTTGGGAACTCGCAATGGGGCCATCTTTCGAGGAGCCGACGATAACGCGACGGGGACGGCGATGATGTTGGAGATCGCTCGTCAGTTTTCACTGTCAAAACAACGTCCCAAACGAAGCGTTGTCTTTGTCGGCTTCGATATGGAAGAACAAATGCTGTGGGGTTCGCGGTGGTTTGTGGCGAATCCGCCATGGCCGATTGAGAACGTCAAGCTATTCATTACGGCCGACATGATTGGTCGCTCGCTCGGAGACCTGCCGCTGCCGACCGTCTTTGTTATGGGGAGTGAACACGCTCCCCAATTGAAATCAACTCTCGATCAAATTGGCTCGCCGCGTGGACTCGAAGTCGCCCGACTTGGCGTTGATCTCATCGGAGTCCGCAGCGATTACGGTCCATTTTGGGGTGAGAAGATTCCGTTCTTGTTCCTCTCGACCGGCGAACATTCGGACTATCACACGCCTCGTGATGTTCCTGAGAAGATCGACTTTGACAAAGTCGCCGCTATATCAAGTCTCGTTCTGAACGTCATTCAATCAGCGGCCAACGCTGAACAAGCTCCAGTCTGGACCGACGAGGTTCCGCCCGATGTCGATGAAGTGAGGGCTGTGCTCCGAATTACACAACTCCTCCTCGAAGCCGATGGCCAACGAAAATTTACCGATCTGCAAAGACTGATCGTGACTCAGGCTCAAAATAAATGTCAGCAGTTACTCGTCAAGGGGACCTTTACCGCTAATGATCGCAAGTGGTTGATCCGCACTTCGCAGTTGCTGCTGCTTTCGGTGTTTTGACAAACGCGACAAACACGAAGCGAGCATGACGACTCAAGACCACGCTCATTGTTGGAACGCCTGAACTTATTCGTCGATGTGACGTCTTTCATCCAACCACGATCAAATCGCGACTGAAACGCGACAAGACTTCGTAGCCGTTCTCGGTGACCAGAACGTTGTCGATGATTCGAGCACCAAGTCGTTCTTCACCAATGAAGACTGGTGGTTCGACAGTAATCACCATTCCGGCTTGAAGGACATACTTGCTGTCACCGAAAAGATGAATTGGTTCCGCCCAACCAGGTGGCGATCCAGGAGCGAGGCCGTAACCGGACAGATGGACTCGAGCGTGATTTAGCCCTGCTTCATCAATTACTTCCTTAGCGGCTAAATGTGGAACGACTGCCGGAACTCCCGCACGAATCTCGGCGAGACAGGCATCTGAAGCTCGACAAACTAGTTCATACAACTCGACCATTCGTATGGTTGGCTGACCAAGGCAAAACTGGCGACCGATCGTCGACGTGTAGCGTTTGAACGTCGCTCCATATTCGACATTGCCAAAGTCACCTCGACGCAATCGTCGGGAGGTCGGTGCTCCGTGACTGAAGCAAGATCGCTCTCCGGAAACGAGATTGATCGGGCTTGCCGCCAGTCCGCTCCCTGACGTCAAAAGTGCGTGGTAGATCTCGCCTGCGAGTTCGAGTTCACTCCGCCCTTCGCACAGAGAATCTGCGAATCGGGCCATCGCGATGTCACCGATCCGAGCGGCCTCGCGGATATAGCTTAATTCAATAGCAGACTTCACCAACGTGAGGTCATGAATCAAGTTTGTCGCTTCAACGATGTTGGATTCGCCGAAAAGGTGCTTGATGCGCACGTAGTGATGCGGGTGCAGAAAGTAACCCGGCACCTCCAGGCCAATGCGTGCTCCTCGAAGCCCAAACCGATCGGCGATTTTCTGAAGTGCCAAAATCGGGTCTTCAGGCTCACCGCCGCCCCATGTGTGAAGCTCATCCACGAGCGCGTCGTCCAAGAATTCGTTTCGCTCGCCGTCACGAGTCAGTACTGCGATCGGTCCCGACTTGGCCGAGATCAACAGACATTGAAATTCTTGATAGCTCTTCGCATCAGAACCGGTCAGCCAACGGATCGAGACTGGATGAATCACAATCATCCAATCGAGTCCCGCCTGACCGATTGCCTCTCGCGTTCGCGTTTGGCGTCGTGAAAATTCTGCCACAGAGAAATCGTGCCGAGACATAAATCATCCTTTTGTTTGCGGTCCAGCAGCGCTGACCTTGCTGGTAGGAAGCTGAAGCAAGAGACATGATCCCATTGCGACATCGACAGAAATAACTTCACCAAATCGTTGCGACTCGTCGAGCCTGATTCG
>CAIJTL010001410.1 GCA_903823545.1 uncultured Planctomycetaceae bacterium | reverse complement strand
GAGTGGGCCGCTGTCGTAGAGCAACTGCTTGCCGCGAGTCACCGTGCAACGCAGCGGGACTTCTTGAAAGTCGCACTCCGTGTTGAGTTCCGGTCCCACCGAGCAGGTACGCAACTTCGACGGGGCGAGATAGAGGTAATTGATCTTCTCCGTCGGATGATCTGACCATTCATTGCCAATCGAGAACCCAAGTCGTATTGGCTTCCCATTGCGATCGATCACATAACAACCAACAACTTCCGGCTCTTCGCCACCATCAAGCGCGAATTCCGGAATGTCGAGTGCCGCTCGTGGACCACGAAGGATCGTGCCGTTTCCTTTGTAAAACCATTCGGGAGCAATTCCGCGTTGACCAGCCGCAGGCTTGCCGCCAGCGAGGCCCATTTCAAACATCTTCGCGGAGTCTGTCTTTGGAGTCCTGGGCTGATCACTCATCTCAGCGACATGCATCTCATCGCGTGACTTCATGCTCCCCAAATGAGTCAACCCAGTTCCCGTAATGAGGGTGTGATAAGGATCGGGATGATCAAACGGAGCAAGTAAATACGGCCACTTGCCTCCCGGCTCGGCAGCGAGCAAATCCTTGTAATCAAATCGCCTCGAAGAATCTTTCACTCGTGCGGTAAGGACTTCATTCAGCGTCGAACCACGTTGCTCCGCGAGCTGAAACGCTTCGTAGACCGATCGCAATGTCGGCAACCCAGCAATCTCAGTTACGTCCAGAACCTTATCACCGTTGACCACCCCCAACCGACGACCACGATCAACAGTTTGAACTTGAACGATGCGCATAGAACTCGATTCCCAAACGCGACGAACTGGCGACCTAAGAAATTCAGCGAACTACGCAGGCTTCTTGCCCACGAGTGGAGCGATTGACTCTCGAACCCAGATGTTGCGAAAGCGAGTGGGGTTGCCGTGATATTGAATGTGCAACGGCAGCTTGTCGGCGTGCTTCGTGTACTTCGCCGGTTCGGTGTAGCTGGTCGCTCCGTGCAATTCGAAATGGTTTTGGACGACGACTCCGTTATGGATCACTGTGACGTAACCCGGTTTCGCGACATTGCCACTCTCATCAAATCGCGGAGCGGTAAAGAGGATGTCGTAGGTTTGCCATTCACCAGGCTTGCGGCTGGCGTTCACCGTCGGCGGTTGTTGTTTGTAGATCGAACCACATTGGCCGTCGAAGTAAGTCTCATTGTCGTATGAATCGAGGATTTGAACTTCGTATTGGCCCATCAAATACAGGCCGCTGTTCCCTCGACCTTGCCCGCTTCCTTCGACCTTTTCGGGCGTGGCAAATTCGAGATGCACTTGGCAGTCACCAAATGCCTGCTTGCTCGTGATCCCTGTTTTCGCAGCAGTCGCCACGCCGTCCGCTACGATCCATTGGTCGCCTCCTTGCCAGGCAGACAAGTCCTTACCACCAAAGAGCACGATCGCATCAGACGGAACCGGAGCCGAAACCGCCGGGCCAGGACCGACATCAATGATTGCCGGCTTAGGCCACACGATTCCACTTTTGTATTCGTCAACGAATGCCGCTACGGCGACCGCACCAGCAAGCATCAAACCG
>CAIJTL010001409.1 GCA_903823545.1 uncultured Planctomycetaceae bacterium | reverse complement strand
GGGAACCGTACTCGTTCAGCTTTTTTCAAGCCGTTCGAGTTCTCGAACGCCTGTGGTCCAACAAGGCGGCTGTCGGACAAGACTCTCCTCCCAGCGAAGAGATCGTGAGATTTCGCGCGCACCAGTCGCTCCAATTCCCAGCCAGTGAGATCTATGCATTCGAGGAACCGAAGGAAGATGCTCCGGCGCGAATGACGGTGACTTTCATGGGGATGACCGGTTCCTCTGGAGTTTTGCCGCGTCCTTACACCGAATTAGTCCTCGCCCGTGCGCGTCAAAAGGACACGACCTTTCGCAGCTTCATGGACCTCTTCAATCATCGGCTCATCTCGCTGTTCTATCGGGCCTGGGAGAAGTATCGCTTTTGGCTAGGTTACGAACGAGCGGCGCAGATTCAGCAACGTCCCGACTGGCAATCACCGCATAAGCTCCGTGACTTTACGTTGTACGAGCGACCGAAGATTGACTTGTTCTCCGAGGCGATTCTCAATGTCGCAGGACTCGGAAGTCCGTCACTGCGATACCAAGTTCGCAATCATGAGCATCTCATTCATCGCCGTGAAATTGACGACGAGACAATCCGTTTTTACTCCGGTCATCTGTCTCAACAACGTCGCTCGGCAGTTGGACTGGAATCGTTGCTGCGAGATTTTTTTGGCGTCCCAGTTCAAATTCATCAATTCTTTGGGCAATGGCTATGTCTCGATCGTGAGTATCAAACACAGTTGGTGCTCGGCGGTAACACGGAGCTCGGAGTCACGGCAATCGTCGGCGAACGAGTTTGGGATGTTCAAAGCAAATTCCGAATCGAACTTGGCCCGTTGACCTATTCGCAGTTCACTAAGTTCTTGCCGTCAGGCTCGGCACATCGTCCGTTAGCTCATCTCGCTCGTCTGTATGCCGGGCTTGAGTTCGACATGGATCTGCAACTGGCGTTGCGAGCTGACGAAGTCCCGCAATGCAAGCTCGGTGCCGGGAGTTTGGGGGGAACTCAGCTTGGTTGGGACACCTGGATTCGTTGTGCCGAGTTTACAACGAGCCGATCCGAGCCAGTTTTCAATCTGAAAGATGAACCTGTTTCCTCATCAGTGATCGACTCGGTTTAGCATGATTAGTCATGGCCTAACAATAAGGAACGGGAACGCAATAACTTCCCTTATTGTGGTCATGTCGTTGAGCCCTGCTACCCTGCAAACGTTGAAAATCTTGTTTCACTGAGAAGATTTTGGGAAAGGGTCGTGCGCTCAAAATTCAAAAGTGGCGGAATGAGGATTGCCACACAACTGAAATGCTCTTCCGCAAATTTTAATCTTTGAACGCACGCCCCCTTCAATTCGCAATCATTAGGACGGGTACTCCTGCCCGTTGAGTTTCTCAAAACGACGGGCAAGAGTGCCCGTCCTACGAAGCCTCAAGCATTTGCAGGACGGAACCCCGCCCGACACACCAGCGAGGGATGGCAAGGAACTTCCCTCGCTGGCATGTCGGGCTAATGAGAAAAACTCCGCGTGTGTTGCTTGCTGGAATCTATGGCTATTCGATCCAATGCGGACCTCTTCATTGTCACTCACCAGCGTTCTTTCTGAGAAAGGCATCTCATGGACATCAACCTGAAGTCTCTGATTGGCAAATTAAATGATCTGACTCGACGATCACTGGAAGGAGCGGCGGGGTTGTGCTTGTCGCGAACCAACTACAACGTTGAGGTTGAGCACTGGTTGATGAAGTTGCTGGAAGGCTCTGATACTGACCTTGCCAAGCTCTTGCGTTACTACGAAGTTGATCTGTCGCGAGCGAACCGCGAACTGACGAAGGCCATTGATCGACTGAAGACCGGCAATAGCCGACCGCCGTCACTGTCGCCGATGATTGTCGACTTAGTGAAGCACGCTTGGGTGTTGGCGTCGATTGAGTACGGAGTCCCAGCAATCCGTTCGGGGCACCTGCTCGTCGCGTTGTTGGTCAATGATGACTTGGCTCGGCTTGTGCGCGACATCGCGCCGGAGTTGGCGAAGATCAGTGCTGAGGCGATTAAGCGCGAGTTTCGCGATATCTGTGCGGGCTCGAGCGAAGACTCGACCGCCACGTTGTCGAGCAGCGGCGAGGCTGCCGGGCCTGTGGGGACCGGCGGAATTCCAGGCGGCAAGACGCCGTCACTCGATCAATTCACGATCGACCTCACTGCACGTGCTCGTGCGAATCAGATTGATCCGGTGCTCGGTCGCGATCTGGAGATTCGCCAAGTCGTGGACATCCTCACGCGACGCCGGCAGAACAATCCGATTCTGACCGGTGAAGCGGGTGTTGGTAAGACTGCTGTTGTGGAAGGCTTCGCACTCCGAATCGCTGCAGGAGACGTGCCGCCGCCGCTCCAGAACGTGTCGCTCCGTTCGCTCGATATGGGCTTGTTGCAAGCCGGAGCGGGCGTGAAAGGTGAATTCGAGAATCGTCTGAAAGCGGTCATTGCCGAAGTGAAGGCTTCACCGCAGCCGATCATCCTCTTCATCGACGAATGCCACACAATGATCGGTGCTGGCGGTCAAGCGGGACAAAACGACGCGGCCAACTTGCTCAAGCCAGCGCTCGCTCGCGGAGAACTGCGCACGATCGCAGCGACGACTTGGTCGGAATACAAGAAGTACTTTGAGAAGGACGCCGCGCTCGCTCGCCGCTTTCAAGTGGTCAAGGTTGAAGAGCCTGACGAAGAGAAGGCCGCGATCATGATGCGCGGATTCGCCGCGACGCTCGAGAAGCATCACAACCTGCGAGTGCTTGACGAGGCGATCACCGACGCCGTTCGGCTTTCGAGCCGCTACATCGCCGGACGTCAGTTGCCTGACAAGTCGGTCAGCTTGCTCGATACGGCGTGTGCTCGCGTGGCGATCGGTCACTGTGCCACGCCCGGCGAAATCGAAGACCTGCGGCGAGAGATCGATGCACTCGCAGTGCAGATCGACATTCTGGGTCGTGAGTCTGTCGCGGGTGCGGACCACAGCGAAAAGATTGGCGAACTGAAAGAACGAAAAGTCGCCGCAGAAACGAAGCTCACCGCCACTGAGGCACGTTGGAAGCAAGAAACGGAGTACGTCAAACAGATTCGCGAAGTGCGAGCCAAGCTCGAAGGTTCGGTGGCATCAGTCGCCAAGCCCGTTGCAAAAGCAGATGCCGCAAAAACTGGTGCCGCACCGACCGACGCGCCAGCCGCGAACGTTGCACCGGCACCACTCTCCGAAGCGGAGGTCTCTCAGCTTCGGCAAGAACTCGACCGACTCAACGCGGAACTGAAAGCCATTCAAGGGGAATCACCGTTGATGCAAGCCTGCGTCGACGGGCAAACGATTGCCGCTGTCGTGTCAGCCTGGACCGGAATTCCGGTCGGCAAAATGTTGACCGACGAAATCAAGACCGTGCTCACATTGAAGGAGCGAATGGAAGAGCGGATCGTCGGCCAATCGCACGCGCTGGACGCGATCGCCCAACGAATCCGAACTGCCCGCGCCGGGCTGGTTGATCCACGACGCCCCGTCGGTGTGTTCATGCTCGTCGGCCCCAGCGGTGTCGGCAAGACGGAAACGTCGCTGGCACTCGCCGACATCCTTTATGGTGGTGAGCGGAACATGGTCACGATCAACATGTCAGAGTACCAAGAGTCGCACACTGTCTCTGGCTTGAAAGGCTCGCCTCCAGGCTATGTCGGTTACGGCGAAGGTGGCGTGTTGACCGAAGCGGTTCGCCGCCGACCTTACTCAGTCGTGCTGCTCGATGAGATCGAGAAGGCCCATCAAGACGTGATGGAGTTGTTCTATTCGGTCTTCGATAAGGGAACGCTCGAAGACTCCGAAGGACGCGAAGTGGACTTCAAGAACACGGTCATCCTGCTGACGTCCAATGCGGGGACCGACACGTTCATGAAGCTGTGTGCCGATCCTGAAACGATGCCGACTCCCACTGCGTTGGCAGAAGCGATTCGTCCTGACTTGCTCAAGGTCTTCAAGCCCGCGTTCCTCGGCCGCACAACGATTGTGCCGTACTACCCACTCGGCGACGACGTGATCAAGTCAATCATCCGCCTGCAACTCGGACGCATCGGCAAACGTTTGAAGGAAAATCATCGCGCCGAATTCATCGTCGATGACGGCGTCGTGGACGCGATTCGTAACCGGTGCCGCGAAGTCGAAAGCGGTGCGCGTAACGTGGACCACATCCTCACCGGCACGTTGCTCCCCGAAATCTCCCGCGAGTTCCTCGCTCGTATGGCCGCCGGTGATGCAATCACCAGCGTCCGCGTCTCAGTCAAAGACGATGGTCAGTTCGCTTACGAGATCGTGTAATTCTTAGTCTTTGCGCAGTCAGCGTGCCCCACCGTCATGTGGGGCACGCGGCTCGCGTGCTCTGCGATTCAGAATGCTTATCTTAGAAAAGGATTTCCCTGATTCCCTCATTGAGCGTGTGAAAAGTCTGTTTCGACAACTCGATCAAGTACTCCGCAAAGGAATTCCACATGAGCGATCCCGTGAAGAAGACGAAACAAAACAAAACGCCCATCTCATTGAATAAGTATGTGGGAGACAAAGGTGAGAAGAAGGTGCAAGCAACAATGGACAAACTGGAGCAGAACGGCCATAGCACCACTTCAATCAAAAGCTTGACCTTAAAGTTGCAGAGCCCTGAGACCTACAAGATGCTGAGTGAAGCCGCTCAAGATGCCATGCTCGACCGCTATGGACCATCGGCAAAAGGCTACGCGATACCGGTCGATCTGTTGTTGGATCTGCCGGATAATTCACGACTGAAAGTCAACTATGATCCTAAAACCGAAGACTTCAGCTTGGTCTTTGGAATGCGGTTTTAGGATTCAATCGCGAGGCGGGATGTTTTCACAACAGCCAGTTGCACACTAGCCCGAAGTGCAAGCGATGGATAACGATGATGTTCTCTCGCTTTCGCGCCGGGCTAGCGTGTGGTGTTGAACAATCCCCAAAACAGACTGCGTCCCCAATCACTTCAGCCAACTTGAGGCATCAATGGCCAATAAAACTCAAGACAACAGCCCAATTGCAGTCACCACACCGCTCGGTAAAGACAAACTGCTGCTGATTGGGATCAGCGGGCAGGAGTCGATTTCACGGCTATTCAACTTTCAGTTGGAGATGCTGGCGAACAACGGCGATGGCCCCAAAAATGACTTCAAGGGTTTTGAATTCGCCAAACTATTGGGGGGAAAAATAACTGTCGAAATTAAGTCAGGGAAATCGGACAAGCG
>CAIJTL010001408.1 GCA_903823545.1 uncultured Planctomycetaceae bacterium | reverse complement strand
CTCGCTGGAATAGTGAAGTAGCTGCAAAGGCTCGACGCTTCTGGAACGCCGAATACTCGAGTGAACTGCGTCAAAGGCAATCTTTGCTTCAATCGCGAGATTGCCAAATTGTGTAGCACTTCTTCGCCCGTCCAGATGATTCGTTTGAGTGATGGGAGATCCCCGTGACGAACGACGTCTTTCTCAACGAACGAATTCAACGACGATGTCGTTGTCACCCACTGCGTCATTTCGCGTGATCGCAAGAACTCCGCCAATTTGTGTGGCTGCGAATGCAATGTTGAAGAGACGAGATGCAGCTCTGCTCCGGCCGCAAACGTACCAATCGTATTAAATGTCGACAGATCGAAGTGCGGCGGACCGTCGCTTGCAATCCGGTCTTGAACATCCCACTGGAAGTACTTGAGACCCCAGTCGATTCCGTAAATCATATTCGCATGTGACAGAACGACGCCGCGTCGGTCGTCGGAATGAAATCGAATCACCGCCGGGTCGGTCGGCTTGCATTCGTAGGGGCGCTGAAGTTTTGAGGCACCGAGGACGTTGAGCCCCGTAAATGACGATTCGAAGTAGTCACCCTTCAAGGGAACCGCTTCGAGTGTGCCGACCAGCATATCGTTTGGCAGGTCATATTCGGCGAAGACGTCGTCGAGCAACTCGGTTCGCGATCGGGCTGCGAGCAGCACCTTCGGTTTGACGGCGTTCAAAATGGCCGCGATCTGTTCTGCCGACCCATCTGGGTCAATTGGCACATAGAGACAGTCCGCTTTGAGAATCCCCAGCATTGCGAAAATGGCGTTGGCTGATTGCGGAATTAGTACGGCGACGCGATCTCCGCAACGGCAACCACTCGCGTTCAAGCGGTGGGCGAGCTGATTTGTGAGTTGATCCAATTCGCCATAGGAAATCGATTCGTTCTTACAAACGACGGCACGGCGATTCGGACACTGGATCGCCTGTCTCGAAACATATTGTTGAATCAACTGAGGCATGGTTGACTCACATGGTTTTGCCCCGGGACTGGTTGCGGTAGTCGCTGAATGGCGAGTTCCGGGGTATTCCAAATCTGTAGTGGGCCCTCACCTTCAAGCAGAGACAGGAACGCTCGGCCGTTGATGAATGCGTCAGTGATTTCCGGGTCGCGAGAATGAACGAAGAGGTAGGTGCTGCGACGCAAGATCAAGCAATGACGGTCGCTGATAGCCTGGATGAAACGGGGGATCACTCGCCCGGTAACGGCAATCGCACCACGTTCCGCAGCGTGATTCAACAGATGGTCGATCACCTGTCCGGCGGTGTGAGGATGCGCGACGATCTGCGATACACGTGCGATGCCGGTGGCAGATAACTGGTAGATATACCAGCCAATCGGTTCGCTTCGATGATTCCGCAAGAGTGCTTGCTGACTCTCACCACCGTTGCGATACATGAAGTCGAGCCGTGGCCACACCCAGTCAATCGTCTCTCGGTCATACACCGGCCG
Source organism: uncultured Planctomycetaceae bacterium (assembly GCA_903823545.1). Taxonomy (GTDB): domain Bacteria; phylum Planctomycetota; class Planctomycetia; order Planctomycetales; family Planctomycetaceae; genus SXKJ01. The sequence goes on along the minus strand of CAIJTL010001408.1, from coordinate 4,242 downwards.
AAGGTCGTCAGCGCGGCTAAATTGGGGAAAGAATTGTAGAAAGAGGTCGGGAGTCAGTGGCTCTACCTGTCCCTTCGGTAGAGGATTTACTTTGCAGTAGTTACCTGCCGCACGCCGTAACAGACTGTCGGTCAATGTGGCGATCGGACGTCCGGCCCATGCTAGCGGTTTGCCCAATCGAGACTTTGACAGGACAGACAACGGCAACAATCCGGGACGAATGACTTTCAGCCAATTCAGTCCGTACCAAGAGGCGACCGTTCCGCCGAGACTTTGCCAGAGAGCCCGCGAGCTGTCGTTGGCGATGTCGGAAAATGACAAATCCTGCGGCCCTTCCATCACCTTTTTGAAAATCTTCACGCCCAGCATCTTCGATCGATGAGCCGGATCGACGAACAGTTCGGCGCTGATCGCCGCACGAATTGGTCGATCGCGAAACTGCATCTGACGTAAGACGGTGCCGATCATCCCCGATAACTGACCGTCTTCCGCGACGCTGACAAGTCCATGTATATCGGGCTCGCTGTGAGGCGTATTGAGAAACAGTTTAGGAAACAGCGACTCAATGACCGGTCGGGCGTCACGTTCAGCAGTCGCCCGATCGTGGCTGTCAGAAGCCAGCAATCGCGGAATCAAAGAGACATCGGCGGCGGTCAGTGGGCGAATCATGAATTGGAATCCAAAGTCGTTCCTCATCTAAAAGTGAGGGCAGCAACTCTGGCTTACAAAAGGTCGCGCGGAGGCAAGTTCGGCGTCGAACCCTCGGATTTTCGTGATGCGATCGTCCGAGATCTCCCAACTTCTCCGGCATGTTGCGAAACGGAATCAGTGAAATTCACGCGTGTGGTGAAATCGCAACATTGTCAAAAGCGGTACATCGACCGAGGCGTGCTCTCACGAAAGCGCAAACTCTCACGCTGGCAAACAGCCGACACGCACGCCAGAATGGCGCCTCTCAAAATGGAATCTGAACGAAGTCTGTCCCTCGCGTGAGAAGTTCTGAATGGCCAAAGAAGAAGCAATTGAAGTTGAAGGCACCGTGGTGGAGGCACTGGCCAACACCCAATTCCGAGTCAAGCTGGAAAACGGTCACCTCGTGATGGCGCATGTTGCGGGCAAAATGCGGAAGCACTTCATCCGTATTGTGCCGGGCGACAAAGTGAAGGTTGAAGTCTCTCCGTACGATCTCAACCGTGGTCGGATCACTTTCCGCGAACGTTAAGCTGTAGAGCGGGCGGCTCGCCTGCTCCTTCCTGACAAAGTGTCGTTGCTGATGCAGGCGGTCCGCCTGTTCTACGATTGCGAGCCGTTTGATGTCGAGTGAGTTGCCCGCTGTTGAAGTACGTCTCTTTACTGATGGCGCTTGCAGCGGAAATCCTGGACCCGGTGGTTGGGCCTGCATCTTGCGCCATCCACAAACCGGAACGGAAAAAGAACTCTCTGGTGGGATGGCCACAACAACGAATAACCAAATGGAGATGCTCGCAGTCATCTCTGGTCTGGAATCGCTCAAGCGTCCAACGGTGGTCGAGGTCATCACCGACAGCAAGTATGTGGCTGATGGTTGCCGCAGTTGGCTTCCAAATTGGAAGAAGAACGGCTGGCGACGAAAAGATGGCACACGCTGGGTTCCGATCAAAAACCCAGAACTCTGGCAGCGGCTTGATGCGCTCCTGACACAGCACAGAGTTCATTTCACGGTCGTGAAGGGACACAGCGGTCATCCGGAAAACGAGCGTTGCGATGAGCTAGCCGTTGCCGCCGCGCAACAATTTGCGTGAGGTCTTCGGACGCCGTCGTCCGCCGCGCAGGCAAGTGGCCGTGTTTGGGTCAGTTGCTATCAACGCAGGCTGGCGCAGAAATCGCGTCCTTAGAATTAGGAGGATGCACTTTCGCGAGGGTCAAATCGAGCGCTAGAATCCGCCCCGCTTCGTCGATCGTCGTTCGCAATTTCTCTCGAAAGTGCCGCGCTATGAGCGTCAGATTCGTCAGACCGGATGTCTCGGAATTGAGTCTGGCAATTTTCAGCCGGTCAGTGCATCCGGAGCTGTTCGTGATTCAATCGCAGACGACGATTACCCATCACAGCTTTGTCGTTCAGATCGCCATCACCAATGCGGGCCACGTCGTTCAACTGAAATCGCCTCAACATTTCCTCTGCGAAGTTGTCGCTCCGCACAAGCAACCGCTTCCATCTCGGCATCGACTTTTCGACAGAAATCTACGCAGCAATCGCGATGAGTCTCTCACCCTTCCCAATAAAGTTGCATATTACCTGAGCTATCAGGTCGAGCGGGTTGATCCGGAAATCTATTTGCGATTACACGAAGAGTTTTGCACCGACTGCGGCAAGGCGACCATCGGTCACATGTTTTCGACACCAAACCGGCTCGCCCCCGCAGCCATCAGCTATCTGCAGGCAGACCTGTTTCCGCACAGCTTGTTGATCCACGCTTTTCACACGTTTCCAGAAAACTGCGCGATCGTAAAGACGCAAACGCTGATTGAATTGCCTGCGGCTTAGATGCACACGGCTGGCAAATTTGTGAGGCGGCGCGATTCGTAGGGCGGGACCAGCGCAAAGCGCCGGACCACCATTTGATCAAGACTTGGTGGGCCGGCGCTGTGCTGGTCCCAACCTACAGCTTCTGCAATCCGACGAATTAGCCGGCCGTGCTTAGATGCAACGACGCACTTTCGGAAAGCCTGCCTCACACTAGAATCCGTGCGACTGAATTCCCTCAGGAGCCCGGCTCGATGGCTGACGTCCCCGTTCGTGTGCTGCTCGTCGACGATGACGAATCAACATTCATCATTACTCGCGAACTGTTTGACGAACGGTACTCGGAGCGATTTGTTTTCGATTGGGCAGGCTCGTTTGATGAGGGCCTGGCGGCGATCAAACAAGAACGCCATGACGTTTATCTGATTGATCATCGGCTTGGCGGACGAAGCGGAATCGACTTACTGAAGGCGGCGATCGCAGCGGGCTGTCGCGCCCCGCTGATTGTGATGACCGGGCAGGACAGCCGCGAGGTCGACGTCGCAGCGATGCAAGCGGGTGCGGCAGACTTCCTCGTCAAAGACGTTTATGACGTCTCGCGACTCGAACATGCGATCCGGTATGCGATCGAGCGACAGCGGCTGCACGCCGAAATTGAACATGAGCGCGGCCTCTTGCACACGCTGATGGAAAGTTTGCCGGACAGCATCTACTTCAAAGATCGGGAAAGCCGGTTCATTCGAGTTAGCCGGGCATTGGCGACTCGTTTTGGTCTGCAAGACACCGCAGAAGTGATCGGTAAATCAGACGCCGACTTCTTTTCGTCAGAGCATGCTCAGCAGGCTCGGCAGGACGAACTGGATTTGATGGCGTCTGGCCAGCCTGTTCTGGAAAAAGACGAAAAGGAAACTTGGCCAGACGGGCATGTGACTTGGGCTTCCAGCAGCAAGTTGCCGCTACGAGATCGCGATGGAACGATCATCGGGACCTTCGGTGTGTCGCGAGACATCACCGAACAGAAGCTGACGTTGCAGGCGTTACGCGATAGCGAATTCCGAACGCGGATGATTGTCGAGACGGCACTCGATGCCTTCGTCGCGATTGATCCAGAAGGAACGATCATCGACTGGAACGCTCAAGCGTCCGCGACGTTCGGCTGGTCGCCACAAGAAGCGTTGGGCCAATCGTTGTCGCAGTTGATCATCCCGTCTCGTTTTCGAGCGGCGCATCAAGCGGGCCTTGAACGCTTTTTGCTGACGGGTCAGGCACGAATCTTGGGCCAGCGATTGGAGTTCACTGCGCTGCATCGTGACGGACATGAGTTCCCTGTTGAGATAACGATCTCGTCGTTGCGATTCGACGGGCATGTGTTGTTCGCCGCATTCATTCACGACATCAGCAAGCGAAAAGCATCCGAGGCAAATCTCCGTGAAGCGAAGGACGCGGCAGAGTCAGCGAATCGTGCGAAGAGCGACTTCTTAGCCAACATGAGCCATGAAATTCGGACGCCGATGAACGCGATCATCGGCATGACAGAATTGGTTCTCGACACACAACTGACTCAATCACAGCACGAATATTTGGCGATGGTCCGTGATTCGGGCGAAGCGTTGCTGCTGGTCATCAACGACATTCTCGACTTCTCAAAGATTGAAGCGGGAAAACTCGATCTCAATATTGACGTCTTCAGCCTGCGAGAAACTCTGGGGGACGCGATGAAGTCGCTCGCCGTGCGTGCT
>CAIJTL010001407.1 GCA_903823545.1 uncultured Planctomycetaceae bacterium | reverse complement strand
TTATTCCCTCGCTCGTTGCACTTCAGATTTGAATTCGCCAACGCATCAATCACCCAGTTTCGATATCGCCACGCATCCGGAATTGGATGATCGGTGTTTTCGCCGGCGGTGTCGGCATAACGAACAACATCCAGCCAATGCCGGCCCCAGTGTTCACCGTAATGAGGCGATTGCAATAAACGATCCACAACAGTTTCATAGGCCGTTGACGACGTGTCAGCTAGAAATGCATCGACCTCTTCGGGCGATGGAGGCAACCCCGTCAGATCGTAGGTCACTCGACGAATCAGCGTCCGTCGATCCGCTTCTGGCGATGACTCCAGACCATCCGCGGTCAGCCTCGCTCTAACAAAGTGGTCGATCTCGTTTATTAGTCCCAGCTGACTAATTTCAGGGACGGACACGGGCTTCACAGGCTGAAAAGACCACCATGCGCGAAGCTGTTCCTCCGTCATGCCTCCACGTTTGGCCGCTCCGGTTCGAGGATCATGCGCGCCTTGCTGAACCCATTGTTTGAGCAAGGCAATCTCTGCGTCGGGCAATTTCCCGCCCGCATCTTCCGGAGGCATTTGAGCACCATCATCTCCGTAAAGCACAGCGCGAATCAGCAGACTGCTTTCGATATCTCCGGGCGTAATGGCCGGACCGGATTCACCACCTTTCTCCCAGCCCTGCTTTGTATCCAAAGCAAGGCCGCCCTGGGTCTTTCCGTGTTCGGTCGAATGACACTTCAGACATCGCTCCGTCAGAATCGGGCGGATCTTCGATTCAAAAAAATCTTCGTCGGAGTTTGCTAGTGTCGCCGTCGGGAGGATCAAGAGCGCTCCGCCCAGCAGCAAACTGACCAATCCGAGCGAGCAGAGTCGCATTCGCAACCGACGCACAAATAGCTCGTTCATACCGCACCGCCTTCCGGACGAGTCGTCTTCAACCATTTGCTCCATGGCCCCAGATGTTCGATTGCACACTGTCTGGCCAAATCCGGATCACGTGATTCAATTCCACTAACACACTTCACATGAGCTTCAACCGAAACGTCGCGTACGTTCGTGATCATGCTGCTGATTTCTCGCTGCAGGGTTGCCGTGAATAGTCGAACCTGACTGCGCATAACTCCCCAGAGATGTATCAATCGTGATTGGCGGCTCATCTCCATAACCTGGTCGTGAAATTCGATATCCAAAAGAGTCATTCGATTTAGCGAGCGAGCTCGTTCCATCTGACGAATGTTGTTTCGGAGCGCCTTGAGGTCTGGTTCGGAATGATTAAGTGCCGCCAAACGAAACGATTCTGTCTCAAGCATAAGACGAACGTTGTAAATTTCGTCAAAGTCGCGAGCCGTCAGAGTTTGGACGTGGCAGCGCCCATTGGCTTCGAACACCAACAGGCCGTCATGCTCCAACTCTCGAAAAGCCTCGCGGACCGGTACGCGACTAACTTCCAACCGCTGCGCCGTTGGAATCTCAGCCAACATTGTCCCAGGCGCCAGCACTCCCGAAATGATCTCGTTACGAATCCGTTCAACCACATTGTCAGCGAGCGTAAGTCGGGAGTGCGTACTGGCGAGCTCAGTCTGTCGTTTGTTCGATTGTGTTATGGTCATACCGCAATTGTATACAATTCCACGGGATCCATCAAGACAATTGTATACAATTCGCCTGCGATCCATTCGTTGCCCCTCCCATCCGTGAAGTAGGCGGCTAATGAAAGTTCCCAAATGTTTCCCATCGGCATCGTATCGCTCGACACTCCCGCTCCCGTACATGAACACCAGAAGGTCTTCCGCATGAACTCTTACGGGTGTGATGACCAGGCAGATGGTCACCATAAGAAAATTGAGGTATTGGCTTTTCATCTTCAGCGATCGGTTCCACTCGACTCTTGAGGTGCTTGCCAGCCGACAGCACCCATGTGGTAGCCATCATGCATACGAGAGCGATGCGCGTAGAATACCGTGACCAATCGGCCATCGGAAAGTTGGACTGTACTGGGATATCCCATGTCGCCGCTGGCTTGAAACAGACGCAGCGGGGCACCCCATGACTTGCCGTCGTCGTTACTGAGCCGTGCCTCGATGTTGCCGTTTTGGCGGTTGCCGTAGGTGAGGACGAGGCGGTTGTCTTTGAGCCGGATGAGGTTGGGCGGGTGCTTGTGAAAACCGGTGAGCAGGCCCTCATCGGCCCACGTTTTGCCGTCGTCGCTGGAGCGGAACTGGCGGAGTTCCTGACCATGCTCCGGCGCGGGACGGTTCGAGGTGCGGGCGACACAGAGCCAGCCTCTTCCTGCCAGCGGGAGCAGCACGGTTTCGTTGATGCCGTCAGCAATCTTTTCGCTTGTCTGCCACGAGCGGCCCTCGTCGCGGCTCGCCATCAGCCAGGCGGCTTCAGCGTTGGCGTGCTTTTCATCCACAGAATAAACCACCGTCCGCAGACTGCCATCCGCGCCGTGCACGATGCTGCCGAAGGGATACGGTTTCAGCCCGCTGCCGACCCGTGCGGGAAAAGTGCCGGTGTTAGCCCATGTCTTGCCGAAGTCCACCGAGCGGAAAACCCGCACATCATTCGGAGCGCGGCGGCCCTCTTCATTCGCCGCATCGTCCATGCCGCTGGCCACCACGAGCACGTCGCCCTTGGCTGAAAGGCCGGAGGCCCAGTGGCAATAGTTGGCGGTCTTTGCCGGTCGGGCGGCAGCGGTTGCTTGTAGGTTCCATGTCCTCCCGCTGTCGGTGCTGGCCCACGCATCTACATCGCCCGGCAGAGTCGTGTGCGCTGCGGCGTTGTAGCCGAGGGCGAGCAGCGTGCCATCCGGCGCAGTCTGAATCTGCGGCCACAGCCCGCCGCCTTTCACGACGACGACGGTGAAGTCGGGTGTCAGCGGAGTCGCCTCCACATCCTCTTTGAGGTTTCCGGCAGGCACCACGGGCGCGAACTTCTCAGCCTTGGTTTCCTCAAATTTGAGCGAATACAGATCCGCGTCCCGCATCACGAAACGCAACCGCACCGGCGTTCCGGCCAGGGTGCCGAGGTCAGGGTTGTCCTTCCAAATGGCGTTGCGAGCCACGGTGTCGCCGTAGAGCTCGATGCTGTCATCGAGCGTAAAGCCGGGTATGGGTTTTCCGTCGGCGTCCTGGATCTCCACGCGCAGCGAGCCGAACGCGGAACTGGCGAAGTTCAGCGAGAGCTGCGAGCCCTTGAAGATCAGCGGCGGGGTGATCAGCTCGCCGCCGGTGATCGGCGCGTGGATCGAGGCGAAGCCGTCAAGCCGTAGCGTGTAGCGGCGGAGCTGGACGACTCCCACTTCGTAAAATTCGTGGCGGTAAAGCGTGAGCTCCGGCGCGGCACCCTCCAGGTCCGATGCGGTTTCGACCAGATGCGAGGCCACGGCGTCGTAGTAGGTGTAGGTGCCGGGCCGCTCCGGGCCGGGCGGCATAAAGGTCGAGGGCGCGAGATCGAACTTTTCACCGTCGCGGCTCCACATCAGTTGCACTTCGCTCAGCGGTCCGGGGCGCTTCCATGTCTCAATGTTCTTGCGCCGCTTCTCGGTGTCCGGCAACTGCTCCATGGCGGGCGACCAGGGACGGTCCTCATACATCATGGGCAAGCCGATGTAGAGGTGGGGCGCGCGGTGGTAGGGACGGACGACATTGCTATAAAACTGCGCGGAAGGCGTGGAGGTATAGGTCA
>CAIJTL010001406.1 GCA_903823545.1 uncultured Planctomycetaceae bacterium | reverse complement strand
GCCACCCGAACCATGATTGCAGTCGAGCACTACCTTGAATCGCCGCTGCCGAATGCGAGCAACATTCACCAGCGACAAGACTCGATCCACATGCGGAGCCGCCGCGTCGTCGAGCACTTCCACCGATCCCAATTTTTCCCAGCCGACGAGCTTGAACGACTTGTTCGTGAGAATGCTCAACAGCGTTTCGCCTTGAGCCGCGTTGAGCACCGCTCCCGCTTTGGAAAACGGTTTCAGGCCATTCCATTGAATCGGATTGTGGCTCGCTGTGATCTGCAATCCGGCCGCCGCATTGTGATGTCGCACGAGCACTCCACAGGTCGGAGTCGTCGCAATCCCCGCGTCGAGCACTCGACAGCCCGTCGCCATCAAGCCAGAGATCACCGCATGACGCACCATCCCCCCCGTTGAGCGACCATCTCGCGACAACACGACAGTCCCACCTTCGGCCAGCGTGCCGAGGGCCATCGCGAACTCAGTCAAATACTGCGGATCAAGCCCGTCTCCAATGACACCTCGTAAACCAGAAATGCTCAAAATCCGTTGCGGCATGTCGATTTCTCCCTCCTTGATTCACGCGACGAACGCGACGCTCATCCTATCGAGCGGGCTTATAGTGCCACCGCCAATCTTTGAGAACAGCGTTGATCACCACGCGACGAATTCGTTGCCTACTTCGGCCGGTCAGACGGAGAGAGTTCCACAGTGATTTTGCAATTGGGTAGTGCTTCTTGCAGAGTGGCGATTCCAGCAGCGGAAACCTTCGTGTCAGCGAGATCCAGTGTCTTGAGTTCGCTCAGTCCGCTGAGGTGCTTCAGTGCGGCATCGTTCACCCGCGTTCGGTTGCAGAGCAAGCTTCTCAGCGGCATCCCTTTCAGCGGTGACAAGTCCTCGACTTGAGTCGAGAAGCAGTACAGTACCGTCAGCGGCATACCTTCCAGCGGCGAAAGATCTGACACTTTCGTATTCGCGCATTGGAGGAATGTCAGCGGCATTCCCTTGAGTGGCGACAGGTCTGTCACCCCCGTTGTGAAGCAGTCTAGGACCGTCAGTTTCATCCCTTCGAGTGGTGAGAGATCCGTCACTCTGAAGTTGTGGAACAGGACCAATTCCGTCAGCGGCAGCCCCTTGAGTGCCGTAAGGTCAGTAATCTTGTGCGTGGAGTTGATATCCAATTTCGTCAACGGCATCTCTTTGAGCGGCGAGAGGTCCGAGATGCTTGTGTATCCGCAGGACAAATCGGTAAGCGGCATCTGAGCCAGCGGCGATAGGTCATCGACTTCGGTATTGCCGCAATTCAGTTTTGTCAGCTTCATTCCCTTCAGCGGCGACAAATCTTTCACCCGCGTAAAGCTGCAATCGAGACTCGTCAGCTTCATCCCCGCCAACGGCGACAGGTCCACCAGTTGTCCGATTTGATTCGGGCCTGTGCCGGCAAGTCGTAGCGTTTTCAGTTCCGACAAGGCTCGGATGGGTGAAATATCGACAATGTGAGCGCTCGTAATAAGCAGTT
>CAIJTL010001405.1 GCA_903823545.1 uncultured Planctomycetaceae bacterium | reverse complement strand
GGCCAGCAGGTAACTGTGCAGCGAAGGTGCCGTACGTAGCCGTCATCGCTCCGTGTGGCGAACCGCACGCCTCATAGCGTGTTGCGAGTAACCGACTGGCATCCTTTGACAAGAATCACCTCAAAGCGCCAGTCACACTAACCCGAAGCGCCAGCGAGGGCGATCGCTCTCAAAGGCTCCGATGATGTAGTCGTCCGAAGCGTCCGCCTCATTGCTGTTTCAGGGACATCTCATTGGCAGTCACGAACATAAATTATCGCGGCTTCGAGACTCGCTTCGCTGGTGAGGTATCGCCCGCTGCCTCGTTCGGCCCACCATTTTTCTCGGACTGGCCTTGAAAGTCCGTCTGATCGAAAGCGATTCTGTTGGTGCCCCTTGAGCTTACGAGAACACCACGCCTTCAGCTGCTTGCGAATCATGTCGGGATGCTCGTTTGCCGAAACCACGACATGAAGATGATTCGACCGACAATTGACGACATGAAGGTTCCAGCCACGAATCGCGCAGTGTTGCTTGATCGTGGCTTCCACGATGCGCCGCTCGTCTTGGTCCAAGCGACAAGCATCTTCGGTCATCACCGCTTCAGCTTCGAGCTTGCGAATCGGATCAGGGCGTTGCTCTCCATGATCGTGCCAAATCCATCCACGCTCATCGCCCGGTAACCAAGTTCCGTAGGTCGACCAAGTGAGGAAGAACCCTAACGGGTCCGGCATCGGCGGTTCATTCGGTCGCGATTTCATCCCTGTGCTCCATGAGCAAGGACCAAACTAACTCAGATCGCCAAAGCCAAAGATGATGAAGCCTTCACGAACCTTCTTTTGCCCTCGTATTCCTGTGGAGCACCCGCCCTCGCTGGCGCTTCGGGTTATTGAGACGCTTAAGCGATCACATCCCAAATTGGTTCGCCGCCGTGGGCGACGTGTGTTGGGCGATTGGTGCGGTCGGGAACCATCAAGTGGGGATCGACGCCGAGCAGTTGATAGATGGTCGCGACGATGTCGCCGGGTGAGACCGGATGGCTGATTGGATACGCCGCTTGTTTGTCGGTCTCACCGAAGACGCAGCCTGCTTTCACGCCACCTCCGGTCAGCAAACTGAAACCGCATTGCGGCCAGTGATCGCGTCCCGCTTTGCCGTTCACTCGCGGTGCGCGGCCCATCTCGCCCATCACGACAACCAATGTGCTGTCGAGCAAACCTCGCGATTCGAGGTCTGCGATCAGCGCAGGATAGGCGGTATCGAGTACCGGCAGGTTCGCGTCTTTGAGCATCCCGAAGTTGTTTTCGTGCATGTCATACGAATGCCCGTACTTCCCGAAAATCTCGGCATGAACGCTGATGAAAGGTACTCCCGCTTCGACGAGTCGCCGAGCCACAAGCAAGCTTGAACCGCTCATGTTGCGACCGTAGCGATCTCGCAACGAGTCTGGTTCACGCGAGAGATCGAAGGCGTCGCGTGTCTTGCTGGAGATGAGCATGTCGAAAGCACGCTGCTGAAAATGATTCAGCCGGTCGATCGCTCCCGAACGTCGCGTCTCTTCAAATTGCGTGTCGAGTTGATCGAGCATCCCGCGTCGACGATCCAAACGATTGACGGTGATCCCCGGCAGTTCGTCGAGCGTCGGCAATCGCGGTTCGCCCATCGGGATGACTTGGTCGTAGTAAGCCACTTTCGGTTCGCGATCAAACTTCGGTTCACAGACGGCGAAGAGCGGATCGTACTGATTGCCAAGAAAGCCACCGTATGGCCCCGGTCGTCGAATGCCAGGATACATCGAGCTTTCGCCCCAACCCGGATAACAGGGCAAGCAAACCGCTCCAGGCATGTCGCGCGGTCCCATGCCGAGGTACTGACAGACCGCTCCGATATCGGGCGGGTCAGTCGGCTCCGGTCGCAACTGGTCGAACTTCCCACCGCTGAATCCCGTCATCACGTTGAGCGGGTTGTGAGCGTTATAGCCATGAGTCACCGTCCGAATCAGGCTCGCCTTGTGCATCACCTTCGCCGTGTTCGGCAGGTGCTCGCAAATCTGAAGACCCGGCAACGATGTGCTGATCGGCTGAAACTCTCCACGAACTTCGACCGGGGCATCCGGCTTCAAGTCGAACATGTCCTGCTGACTCGGACCACCGAGCAGATTGAACAAGATCACCGACTTCGCTCGCCCTGATCTTTTTGCGGGATTCGATTCAGCCGCCCGCAATAATCGCGGCAACGTCATTCCTGCAAACAGCGACAGCCCACCAACTCGCATCGCCTCGCGACGAGTCACACCATCACACAGCTTTCCGGATTGGCCAAGCACACTCAGCATGACTCGATCTCCAGGCGACGGACTGCGGATGGCGTAGGGTGGGACCAGCGCAGCGCCGGCCCACCACAACCATCGAGAATCAAAAATGGTGGCCCGGCGCTATCGCTGGTCCCACCTTACAACTCGGTCTTCAGACATCGGACGGTGCAAATCAGGAAACACTTTACTCATCGACCGTTCGCGACCAAAGCCCAAAGGGGGGCGATGTGACGTCGATCAATCTGCAGTTGTTCATTAACCGCGAAGCGGCGACAGAACATAGCCGTGGGCGTCAGCCCACGGTGCCGGAGATTTGTGGCGATCTCAGCCGCGAAGCGGCGACAGGCCGCCGGGCGAGTGTCGCCGCTTCGCGGCTGAGACTTTTCGGTTGATCGCTCTCTCCGTGGGCTGACGCCCACGGCTAAATTCCATCACCGCTTCGCGGTTAAAGCCGTGCCCAAAGACCGGCCCGAGATTCAACGCGCGGCCTCCTTCCTCATCGCGAACCAGAACGAGGATGGCTCCTGGCTCATGACCTCCCG
>CAIJTL010001404.1 GCA_903823545.1 uncultured Planctomycetaceae bacterium | reverse complement strand
TGGAGCATTTCTGCCACTGCATTCGGAACAACATCAACGCGCCACCGAAAGATGGCGGCCTCCGCTGCAACGGCACCGTCGCGATGGCCGATGCCATCATGGCATTAACGTCAAACCTCGCGATGAAGTACAAGAAGAGAATTGTCTTCAAACCAGAATGGTTCGATCCGGAAAGTGATGCTGCACCAGAAACGGACAAAGAAATCGTCGGTTAAAGCAAACGAATTCATTGCCACGACTCAGTGATTCAGAAGGTCCAATAGGAGCGACTTGTGCTTCCGTGGATTGAGTGTCCTTCGTTGTCACTGGATTTAGAGCGATCACCAGAGCATCGAATTGCCGGTGTGTCCGATGAATTTCTTGAACGATCTCGCCAACTATTGGCGGCCGTGCAAGCGGAGATTTCGGGAGGGCAACGTTGGTTAGCGGATGCCGTGCATTTGCGAACGACCTACCGCTTTCTGGCAGAGACGAAGGCGAATGCTCAGCGGGTCGGAGTTGATTGGCGTGATTTGACGTTGGCCAACTTGAGCTATGAGTTGGTCGTCGGAATGTTTGCTTGTTCGACGATTGCGTTGGCGACAGTCTCGGGACCGGTGTTGGCTCGGAATATGGATTTCTGGCCGGAGAAATGGCTGGCTCGCGCGAGCACGTTGATGCGGTTTACTCGTGGTGTAGAGATCGTATTTGTGAGTGCGGGGTGGCCGGGAGCGATTGGTGTTGTCAGCGGCATGTCGGCGAAGGGTTTTGCCGTTGTCCTGAATGCTGTCGGCGGTGGCTCGGACCAAATGGGATATCCCGTGTTGCTGCACTTACGGAGAGTTTTGGAAGACGCCGAGAATTTTGATGCGGCAGTCGATTGGCTCGCGTCGGAGCGACTGACGGCCGGCGCGTTGTTTACGGTTGTTGGGACTGAGAATCACCAGCGAGTCGTGGTCGAGCGAAAGCCGTCAGCGTTTGTGTTGCGGCATCCGATTGCTGATGAACCGCTGGTGACGACCAACGATTACCGGTTGCTTAACGCGAGCAAAGATGGCTCAATCGAAATGCTGTTGCAGACGAGTTGCTCACGGTTCGATGCGCTGAGCCAGCTCTTCGCAAAGCATCATGCGACGGACGAGGTCGGCGATTCGCAGTTGCTTTATGCTCTGACTGATTCGCGTGTCCAACAGACGATTACAGCTCAGCACATGATTTTTCGACCGCGAAAAATGTTGTCGCGGTTGTTTGCTCCACGAGGGTTGGTTTGCGAGGATGGCTGCGTGTGAGTTGCAACCTGGCAGCTTGCAACTACGAAATCACATGGAGCCCGTTTCATGTCGGACCCTCAAGCAGAACGATCTCAAAGATGGGTGTGGTGGATCTGCGGGCTGCTGTTGTTGGCGAGCACGATCAATTACATGGATCGGCAGACACTCGTCGGGACTTCGGACCAGATCACTAAGGAATTCGGTCTCAATAAAGAGCAATACGGATACGTCGAAGCGGCGTTTGGGTTGGCGTTCGCGGTCGGGGCCAGCATCTTTGGAGTGATCGCGGATCGGACGAACGTTCGCTGGTTGTACCCTTGCGTGTTGCTGCTCTGGTCGGCGATGGGGTTCGCGACGGGGTTGGTTGAAACTTACACGGGGCTGTTGCTCTGCCGGATGTTTCTCGGACTGTTTGAAGCGGGACATTGGCCGTGCGCGTTGAAGACGACTCAGCGATTGTTGCCGGCGAAGTATCGAGCCTTAGGTAACAGCGTTTTGCAGAGCGGAACAGCAATCGGTGCGATCGTCACTCCGCAGATCATCAAAGCGATGGTCACCGGCGAGACGGGAAGTTGGCGAATTGCCTTCCAAGTAATCGGCGCGATCGGGCTGGTCTGGATTCTCTTGTGGCTCGCTTCGGTACGCAGCAGTGATTTAGCAGACTTGCCCGCTCAAGAAGCATTGGACGCTGAGGCAGAGAAAAACGGCGGGACGTTTCGTGAGTTGCTGCTGTCACGGCGGTTCTTGGTGCTGCTGATCGTCGTGGTCTCAATCAATATTTGCTGGCACTTGTTTCGAGCCTGGATGAAGTTGTTCTTGAAAGAAGGACGCGGATACGACTCGAATGCGGCACTCGATCTGATGACGTGGTTCAACATCGCGACGGATGTCGGCTGTCTGGCGACGGGATTCGCGACCGCCGCGTTGAGTCGCCGCGGATGGTCGGTACACGGAGCACGTTGCATGGCGTTTGGTGTCTGCGCGTTATTGACTGCGGCAGGCGGCTTGATTCCGTGGCTGCCGTCGGGGCGTCCGCTGGAGATTGCGTTGATGACGGTAGGGTTGGGGGCACTCGGTTTGTTCCCGTGTTATTACGCGCTGAGCCAAGAGCTGTCGCGACAGCACCAAGGAAAGATTTCTGGGACGCTGGGGACCACCGCTTGGATCACGTCGTCTGCCGCGCATGTTCTCTTCGGCGGTTGGATCGATCAAACGAAGTCTTACGACATGGGGATGATGCTAGCCAGCTTGCTGCCGTTGATCGCGTGGGCAGCGATGTTCTGGCTGTGGCCTCGACAAGCGGACGGGACCAGATAAACCCTGGAGTGCTGCGGCTCGACGCAGCCCT
>CAIJTL010001403.1 GCA_903823545.1 uncultured Planctomycetaceae bacterium | reverse complement strand
GACTCTCCACCAAAGACAGCATCAAGGGAAACCAAGCTGATTCGTCTTGAGTTGCCGATAGTCAGCAAGGCAGAAGCGACTACTTATTCACTCGAAACGGATGCGGCTAAGAGCGCAAAAATCGCTTGTTGGATACCAAAGTTTGAAAAGCAAGACGGATTTGGTCTTAGGCACACTGAAGATGGATCGGTCGTACTTCACGATGAGGGGATAGATAAGGCGAAGACGGTCGCCAACGTCAAGACTCTTGGCAACCAGTTGATATTCAAGTGGGCTGACGTTTCTGACGCGCTCAAGCAAAGGTCTGTCAATAAATTGAGATTCTGTTACCTGGAAATCCGCGAAGGCAAGTCGGTCTCACATCGCATTACCTTCCTTCCTGAACCGACAACTATTCTCGATCAACCTCCCAAAGGGCCGATTTTCAAGTTGATATCTGACTCAAAGTCGGAGCTTGGCCGAGTACTCGCACAAGCTGAGGAACTCAAATTACAAATTGCCGCAAGGAACGTGGCAATTGAATTTGAAAAACAACAGTGGCCCTTCACGCACTCAAAAGAACAGTCAAAAGCAAAGATTATATCGTGCGATGCACTTGCGAAGGCATACGGTCAGAAGTCGGCGGAACTGACGCTCGAATTGAGCACGGGCAAATTTGTATTAGGAATTGAGAATGAAAAGAAAGAACTGCTATTTTCTAGTGAGAAGACGGAGGTAGTCAATAAGGTGAAGGAGTGCGTGAGGCAGGCATGCGAGAACTCCGGAGTCGAAAGAGAGAAGGAGGTCTTCCAGTTCCATGAGATACAGACGAAAGAAAAACAGACAGAGACTATCCATACGATCAATCAATGGTTTTTGAACAAACAGAGCGCAACGAAAGATCCGAAGGAAAAAAAAACCATTCAGGATGCGAGAGACGGTCTTGGAAAAACACTTGAAGGTCCTTTTGAAACCGCGATCAACATACTGAATAAATGTAATGAAGCACCGAAGAAGGCAACTCCAATCAAAACCCAATCGACGCTGATCTCTACAACGCTGGTTTATGACGTCTTTTTCGGCGATTCCAAACCGGCTGAAGTTGATCTTTTGCGATTTAATTCAGAACAAATTGGTTCTGATGCGGCTGTACCGTAGAATGCGGATAGATAAATGAGTGACCTTCAACAAACCGTCGATGAGCTTCGTTTCATTCTGCAAAGCGATGGCGAGAGCTTTCTGATGGGGATCGAACCCACGGAAGAGTTTCGCCAACTGCTCGCGGCGTATTCGCCGCATTGTAAGGACTGCAATCGACGACTGCGGAAATGTGATGATGCTCTGAAGCAAGGACTGCGATCAGAGGCATTGCACTTAGCAGATGCGTCTCCGAACCTGATGGACGTGGTGGCCGTGCTCGACTTCCCAGAACGGGAACAGTTGATTGAAATTTGTGCGGCACATGCACTATCGAAACCAGAACCGTTGATGGTGGATGTTGCCGGAGCGCTCAACGAGGCGTATGCGACGCAAGAGCCATTGATCGCTCTGTTGGATCAACACCGATTGCTCGCGCTCGCTCGCAGTTCGTTACCTCAAAGATTGAACGTATTGCGGTCACTAGCCGAGTTAGATGCCAACTCGCCGCATTGGGAATCAGACGTTCGAGAAATGGAGCGTGCCCGTTTTGGAGAAATTGACGCCACGTGTCGCACGGCGTCAGCAAAGGGCGAAGTGGGTGTCCTTAAGTCACTCCTCGGTGAACTCTCCTCGTCCAAATGGCTCGAAACACCACCGGCAAACCTATTGCGAGACCTCAAGGTTCGCAGCAACCAAGTCATCCGAACCGGCGCTCGACAGCGACTAGAGGACTTGGCTCCCAAGCTCTACGAAGCATTGTCAGCGCTCGACTTGACGACCGCGCGGTCATTGCGAGACCAATGGACCGAAGCCGTAAAGGCCGCGCAACTTCCTAAGAGCGATGAGCTGGCGGAACAGGTTGCTCCGGTCCTGGATTGGATTGACGACGAGGACCGCAAAGAGGCTCAAGACAAGTCCTACAAACGAGCCATTGCCGCACTTGAACGCAGCCTGGAGAACGATTCGCTTTCGGCGGCGGATCTTCAAAAACTCGGTAACGATGTCGAGAAGCATGAACGTGGTGTTTCAGAAGCACTGGTGAGTCGGTTTCAAAATCGGCTGGAGGCTTTACGGCTGAATGAAACGCGAAAGCACCGCATGTTGATCATTGCAGTTGCAGCGGTCGTAGCGCTCATCGGCGGAGCCATTGGTTTGGCGGTCTATTCAGCGACACAAGCACGGGCTTCAGCACAGATTCTCGCCGCCATTAACGGCTTCATCGCAGACGGCAAATTGGTCGAAGCTCACGAACTGTTGGATCAACATTCGTCCCATGCCACAACCGAAAGCTGGCTTACTGCAAAGAAGAAGCTCGCGACCGAAGAGCAGAAGGAGCGAGACCGCAAAGCGGAACTTGATTCCGCATTAGAATCCATCGCCGGAGCGAAAGATCCAGACGCAGCACTCAAGACGGCGGAGCGTGCCCGCGAGTTGGCCAAGACGTTGGATGAAAAGGGGGCTGTTGGAAGATTAGAAAGCGAATGGCGAGAAAAACGCGTCGCAGAAATCTCAACGCGAGACGCTGAGTTTCGAACATTGCTACAGGCGAGCACGTCTGGACTCCAAACCTTAGATAAACTTCTGAGCAATGGAGGACGCGAGCCTGAAATAGACTCGCTCGCTACGCAGGTCCAACAAGATATTACGGCACTTAATCAACGTCAGAAGTCAGTCTCAAAAGAACTCGCATCGCAAGCGACACTCTTGGAAACTCGGCTGACGGCATTTCGGAAGGCGCGCACAGATAAGAATCACCGAATGCAATTGTTGGATAAGCTGGCGTCGTCAGCGTTTGTTCCCAGTGAGGACGTAAAGGCTCAGGCCAAAGTCGACCAGTATTTTGCAACACTTCGAGACTATGAGGCGGCGTTCCCCAACGACGCGATCACTGCATCCTTTAAGTCTGCGGCCTTGAACGATGGTTTCAAACAAGTCTTGGCCAAACGGCAAATGGTCGAACGCTGGAACGGTCAATTCTGGCCTGACGACATTGAAGACCTGGAAGTCCGACTTCAAGAGTGTAAAGCCTTTTTGGCTGGGTATACTCGCAGTCCGGACCAAACGATCGTCAAGCAATACGAATCGATTTTGAAATCGGTTCGCCGCCGCGAATCGGGTGATGAGGTCTCGGATGTTCCCGTCAAAGAGCGGTTTGCAACGCTGTTTTCCAGCCCCTTGATTGGTGAGGGTTATGTTCTGAAAACCAAAGATGGGAAGTCCTACTATTTTCCAAAGCCCGAAGATTTCACGGATCGAAAAGCTAAGTTCACATTCAAATATATTTGCGGTTACGAAGGTGAGACAAAGGCGGTCCTTAAGGCGCTCGGGCCAGACGATCTTGAATCTCCGAAGACGCTCACCCCGCCCCAAGTTGAGCTGGCGACACGTGCTGCGAGAGAGATTCCGAAGCTCAAGATTTCAGCATGGGATGAACACCATCAGAAGTTGATCAAGCAACTCATGAGCGCTAAATCGGTCGATCCCTTTCTGAGATATTTTCTTGTCTTGCGAACATTGAAATACGCTGCCTTGGGCAACTCACTGTTAGATGCACATCTCACTCAGCCAGTGAAGCTGTTGAATGAAACAAAAGTTGATTTATCAGTTTCGTGGATGGACCCTGACGACGAGACCGCTCGCAAGGTTCGTAAGCGTGCCGAAGAACTTTTGTCAGAATTGAATCCAGAGATTTTAGACGCGGCTTGGGACAAATTGGCGAAATCGCAAGCCGCGCTTTCCCAAACACTGTTCACAACACCGATGCCTGTCGGCTACCTCGAGCGTTCAGCGAGCGGTTCGTGGAAAATCCGGACTGAATGGAATCCTGAAAAGGAATACCAACTTTATTGCGTTGCCAGCACCGTCGAAGGTGGCAATCTGGCACCAATGTTTTGGCGGCATATTGGACGGAAGTCTGGCAAAGAGTTCGCTATCGACGTCTCGAAAGATTATGGCATCACCGAGGGAATGGTGGTGTTCGCCTCAGAGGAGCGTCTTGGCTCCATTCCGGCGAAATGACTGAGCGAAATTCGAATTGACAACATCGAACTGACGACGACATTGAGGCAGGCATGTTTGAAGATGGCGAAACGTACTACATCCGCGTCCGCGGTCGCGTTCAAGGACCATTTGATCTCGATCAGTTGAAAAAACTGCGTGAACGAGGCCAGTTCAGTCGTGCTCATGAAGTGTCGTCGGATCAGGCGACATGGCAGTCCGCCTCAATTATGGAGTTAGTGTTCGCCGCACCTAAGCGAGCGGCACCAGCAAAAGTCGAGTCGGCAACTGATCAATTTGCAGAAGTTGCTGCCGTCAGCGAAGCCGCACCAAGACCACCGTCATCTCCTATAAAACCAACATGGCACTACACCGTTGGCGAAGAGCAATACGGTCCTATAACGTTGCTCGAACTCCGCAAGCTGCTTGCGAATGGCTCGATCACAGAAACGGACCTCGTCTGGAAAGAAGGGATGCCGGATTGGACGGCAGCCGGTGACGTACCCGAGGTCGGAGGTGCAAAAACGGTCGCATCCGCGCGAAATGGCTCGCCGATCACGAGTAGCAATCAAGCATTTTGCTTTGCCTGCGGAAGCTCGATCGACATTCGTGCCGAAATGTGCCCTCAATGCGGAGTACGCCAACCAAATGTAAACGGGTCCGGAAAGAATCGCACGACAGCAGGTATTCTCGCACTTTGTCTCGGTGGCTTGGGAGCTCATCGCTTTTACCTTGGCGGAGGGGCAAACGTTGTGCTGGGGATCTTTTATTTGGTTTTTTGCTGGACGTTCATCCCGGCCATCGTCGCTTTCATTGAAGGTATCTATTTTCTTTGTATTTCCGACGCGACATTTGCGGCAACGTATAACAAACGGTAG
>CAIJTL010001402.1 GCA_903823545.1 uncultured Planctomycetaceae bacterium | reverse complement strand
CGAATCGTTGTGCCATGAGTTATTCCTTCTGGATGTTTCGTAATGGGCAAGACTCGCGGCGATTGTAAAGGTTTCGTCGAAACGTCAACTTCCACGAGCCTGCAACTTTCCAATGTTTGGCCGCTAAATCCGCCGGTCTTAAACAACAATGTTTCCCGCAGAGGCGCAGAGTTCGCGGAGAAGATCGTGACTCAAGCCTTCATTACTCCGCGAACTCTGCACCTCTGCGGGAAACTATCATTCTCCGTTGCCTGGATTTAAGCCTCTGTTATTTGTGAGTTTGAATATGCCAGTTTTTTCCATCCCGGTTCCAACCAAATGCTCAGCAAAGAGACCGCTCATGACCACCAATCGCATGCTGCTTCGATTTGAAAATGTCACCTACATGCTGCTGAGTTGCTCCGTCGCGGTCGGTCTCATGGGGTGTTCGTCATCTGCTCCCGTCGTCGAGGCACAGAAACCACCGCCGAACGAAACCGCGAAAGGGCAACTACAAACATCAGAACCTTCCGCCGGTTGGTCACCGTGGCGGAAGGAGGATCTCACCGCTGATGAGTTTTCTCCTGAAGAGGGGTTTCGCGAGTTGTCGTTCTCGGACTTTGAGTCGTTCTTTGCCAAGCCGCCGAAAACGGAGGCTGAGCCGACATGGTCTGCCGTCAGCAAAGCCATCGTCTGCACGGGAAAGCCCAAGGGCTACCTGTACTCGAAGGAGAAATTCAAAGACTTCACACTTCGGCTTGAGCTTCGTTTCGCCCCGTCCGCGGGTTCAGAGGCGAAAGACTCAAAGCCGTTCGACCCCAACAGCGGCGTGATGATTTACATCACCGAACCTCACAAGCAGTGGCCGAAGTCACTCGAAGTCCAGGGAAGGTTTTCGGAACTGGCGACGATCAAGGCAAATGGCGGTGCGACAAAGGTCGAACCGACAGATGACGCGACCGTCCGAGAGTCTGCGCGTAAGCCATTCGGTGAATGGAACGGACTTGAAATCGTCTCCAAGTCTGGCTCTTTAACCGTTTTGCTCAACGGTCAGAAAATATGCGAAAGCCAGCCAAGCGATGTTTCGGAAGGCTCGATTGGACTTCAGGCGGAAGACTTCGCGGTCCATTTCCGCAGATTACGAATTCGGGTTGAGTAAAGACACACAACTCAATTCTCACTGGCTCTTTCGGCAATTTGTGCAACTGGATGCAACACGAGTTTTCATGGCTTCGCGTTGCCAGTTGAAGTCCTTTTCTGCCCCAGAGGTCTTCGATGAGTGATGGACTTCTCTGCGATCTCCGCGTCCTCAGCGGTTCTATCTCAACCGCTGATCGTTCGCCGTCGAGGAGGTTTGAACAATGTTGAACCGCAGAGGACGCGGAGATCGCAGAGATGGGCGAATGATGTCTCCAGAAGCCACAGCGAGCGGACTTGAGACTTTTTTCTCTGACGCCACAGTCGAGCGTCGCTGCGTGACGATTAGCGAAACGGCACAGACTTTCCGCCCGTCAAACTTTGCGGGGCGTACTGATTGACGCGGTTGTCGCGGTCGCATCGATCGTTCGGGTCGTAGTTGTCGTAACGGCGCACTGAGGTTTTGCAGGGTTTTAACGAAGAGTTGTCGAACAAGAGAAAACCGGATTTTCAAGGTGGCAACGCCTTGCACTGTCTTGACGACGATTCCTCGCCTGCGAAAGGAAGCTAGGCCGTGAAATTTACCTCATGGATTGAGCGTGTTGGTCGGTCACTGAAACGTGGTTCTTCCCGAAAAGCGGTGCGACCTGATTGTGCCGTGCAGGCGAGCGAGCAGTTGGAAGAACGGTCACTGCTGTCGGCATCGACTCTCTTCATCGCAGGCGAGCTGAATGTTTCGCTCGGACCGAAAGACAGTGTCGCGATCCGCGACAACCCGGCGGTGGCAGGAAACGTCCTGGTCGTGATCAACGGGACTCCGGTCTCGAACCTTTCCACCGTCACGGCCAGCTCGGTGACAAAGATCATCGTCAACGGTGGAGACGACGCGAACTTGATTGACCTGTCGGGAGTGACCGGCTCAATCTTCAACAACCCAGCCTTGAGGCTGGTTGTTAACGCGGGCAACGGAGCGGACACACTGCTCGGCAGCAGCGACTTAGCTGACAGCCTGACTGGCGGCGACGGCGATGACTCCATCGTCGGCAACGGCGGCAATGACACGCTGCTT
>CAIJTL010001401.1 GCA_903823545.1 uncultured Planctomycetaceae bacterium | reverse complement strand
GATACGTGGGATATGAAGCCCGACGCACCGAAGGAGTATCGCGGCGAGTTCTCGCCGGTTTCGACGAGTGCCCCTGCCATTCAGCTTTGTGAGCATCTGCCGCATACGGCTAAACAAGCACATCACCTGGCGATCGTGCGGTCACTGGGGGACTTCGGTCGTGGAACCGGAGATCATCATCACGGCTATTACTACAACTTAACTGGACACGCCGGAGATCCATCGTTTCGACAATTACTCAATGCTCGAACTCCCTATCCGACCGATTGGCCATCGATGGCGTCGACTGTTGCCTACAAGCGGCCACCGCATCCGTTCTTGCCGTCGGCGATTTCGCTGCCGCAAAAGGAAGGGGCTCCGGAGTACACGCGACCGGGGCAGTTTGGGGCGAAGCTTGGGTTGGAGTTTGATCCGGTTTTTGTCGATGGCTCGCGAGACAAGCCGCTGACGTTCACGGCTCCCGCTTTGCAACTCCAGAGGGACGTCGGACTTCCTCGGCTGCAATCGAGACGCGAGTTGTTGTCGTCCCTCGACCAAACAACGCGACTCGTCGATCGGTCATTAATGGCGGGGGGATACAGCAAACAACAAGAAAAGGCATTTTCGTTACTCACTGCTCCGCAAACGAAAGCGGCATTCGATGTCGCTGCCGAACCAGAATCGCTTCGAGCGAAATACGGCGACACGATTACTGCCACCAGCTTCTTGATGGCTCGCCGATTGGTCGAAGCGGGAGTTCCTTTCATCACGGTCTTTTGGAAAGAACACAAGCTGTTGAGCACGCTCTGCAAGAGCGGCGGCGGTTGGGACACGCACGGCAACAACTTCAATTGCCTGAGGGATCACTTGTTGCCGGAGTTCGATCGTCCTTTCGCCGCGTTGCTTGCGGATTTGCATGATCGAGGATTACTTGATTCGACATTGGTTCTGGTCACCAGCGAAATGGGGCGCAAGCCGAAGATCGGCGATCCCAGATCTGGAGGTGTTAACGGAGCCGGTCGCGATCATTGGACCGCGTGTCAGTCCGTTTTGCTTGCTGGTGGTGGCATTCAGGGTGGGCAGTCTTATGGAACGACCGACAAGAATGCCGAGTATCCGGCCGACAATCCGGTTGCGTCCGCAGACATCGCTCACACAGTCTATCGAGCGATGGGAATCGACGATCTCAATGCGACTGACGCCGAAAACCGCCCGTTCCGATTGATGGAAGAGGGGCAGCCAATTTCGTCGCTGTTTTGATGAGACGATTAGCCACGAAAGCGAGATACGATTCAGTGTCTGAGTTGCCCGACTCGGGTGATGTGTTTTCTTGGCGGAGCGCTCCTCAATGTTCAGCGAGATGAAATGGCGATGAGTAGGGCAACTTGAGTTTCAGGTCGAGCGGCCTACGATGTCGTTCCGTCTTTGCTGTTACCGAGATTCAATCACTCTTGCTTGAGATGCCATGCCCGTTAGTCCTTTGCCCGAAGTTCGTGTGGAAAACGTTGAGTCGCTGTTGATGCACTTGCAACGTGACTTTGATTCGCTGAGTGAGGTCATTTGGCGACAACAGGCGGAGATCGACACGCTGAAAAAGGAAGTGCAGCGATTGGGTGAGCGGTTTGCGACCGAAGTGGACGGGACCGAAGAACGCGATCCGCTGGCTGAACAGCCCCCGCACTATTAAGAAACACGCTTGATGCGTGCGCGATGAAGTACATGACGGACAAGCTGAAGGTGACCGGATTAGACGGCGTGATCGCGGGCGAGACGGCGATCAGTACGCTCAATAACGGGTTGCATTATCGCGGTTATGCGATTGAAGAATTGGCTCGCGATGCGACGTTTACTGAGGTCGCATATTTGTTGTTGCACGGCGAGCTGCCAACGGAGGAATCGCTCGCCGACTTTCGGGCGATCTTAGCGGAATCTGATGAGGTTCCAGACGCCGTCATTCAGTTGTTGCACGAATTGCCTTTGCACATTGCGCCGATTGATGTCTTGAGAACTTCGATCAGCGCGTTGGGGCATTTCGATCTTCAGGCCAACGAAAACGATGTCATCGCAAATCTCGGCAAGGCGATTCGGTTGCTTAGTCATATTCCGGTGTTGATTGCGGCACGATATCGACTGACTCGCGGGCTGGAGTTGGTTGAGCCGGATTCCGAATTGAGTTTTGCGGGCAATTTCTTGTCGTTGCTTCACGGTCGTCTGCCGAGTGCTCGTGACGAGCGAGCTTTGGAACGGACGCTGATATGTTATGCCGACCACGAATTCAACGCGTCAACATTTACCGCTCGCATCGTCGCCTCGACCGGTTCCGATTTGCAATCTGCTGTGACGGCAGCGGTCGGCGCGTTGAAGGGCGCTTTGCATGGTGGGGCGATCGAAAATGTGTGGGAGGAAATCCAGCAAGTGCAATCTCCGTCTGACGCTGAGAGGTTCGTGCGGGACGCAATTTCCAAGAAGCGTCGAATCGCAGGTTTCGGTCATCGAGTCTATCGCGATTGCCCCGATCCTCGTGCTGAATTGTTGAAGGAAGTCAGTCAGGAACTCGCGACGACTGACGAGCAACAGCAACTCGAAGAGATCGCCGACGTCATCGAAGCGGCGATGTGGCAGCACAAACAATTGCGTCCGAATGTCGACTGGCCAACGGCACGCATTTATCACTCGCTCGGTTTTGATGCAGAACTCTTCACGCCACTTTTTGCGGCGGCTCGCGTCATTGGTTGGTCGGCACACTTCATCGAGCAACAATCCGCCAATCGCCTCATTCAGCCCCGATCAAACTACGTCGGAGCAATGCCACGTCCGTTTGTGCCGTTGCATGACCGTGGATGATTGAATGAAACGAGACGACGAGGCGACGCATTTCGAAATGAATTTGCGTCTTCCTTGTGCTTCAGGTCCCAAATAGAGACAAGCTGCGCCGCACGGACGAGAGTCTGAGCTTCAGAGGAGAACGATTTGGGATCGCAGATGCAGACCAGTGGTGGCATTCGAGCTGTTCAATGGGGCGTGTTGGTGAATGTTGGCTTGGCGATCGTCAAGTTCATCGCCGGAGTCGTCGGGAACTCGTATGTCTTGATTGCAGATGCTGTGGAGTCGGCGACAGACATCTTTGGATCGTTGGTTGTGTGGGGCGGATTACACATCGCGGGGCGTGATCCCGATGAGGAATACCCGTTCGGTTACGGCAAAGCCGAATCTTTGGCGGCAGCCGTTGTGGCCTTGATGATCTTGGGGGCTGCCGTTGGGATTGCGGTGCAATCCGTTCGAGAGATTTTGACTCCGCATTTGATACCCGCACCTTGGACGTTGGGGGTGTTGGTGACCGTCGTTCTAATCAAGCTTGCCTTGTCTCGTCGCGTGCTTGTCGTGGGCGAGCAGATCGGCAGCACGGCTGTGCGAGCCGACGCGTGGCATCACATGAGCGATGCGATTACTTCCGCCGCGGCATTTGTTGGTATTTCTGTCGCACTTTGGGGCGGACCAGGTTGGGAATCAGCAGACGATTGGGCCGCGCTCGTGGCTGCAGCAGTCATCGCTTACAACGGCATCTTGATGCTACGCCCCGCACTTCACGACCTCATGGATCGCGCCGCAGACGACGAGGTTATCGCACTCGTGCGACGAACAGCCGAGCAAGTCCCTGAAGTTCTAGCGATTGAAAAGTTGGCGGTACGCAAAACTGGCTTGGGATTTCAGGCGGTCGTGCACGTCCAAGCGGCGTCCGAAATGTCGCTACATGACGCTCACAACTTGGGCGGTCGGGTTAAAGGGGCAATCCGCTTGGCGGCTCCTCAAGTGCAATACGTGCTCATTCACATGGAGCCGTTTGAGGAGAACGCCGGACGGCCAGTCGCGACCTCTTAACAGCATGAGGCAACTCAATGAATTGGGGTCGAGCCTTTAGGTTTCAAGTGCCGCCACAGCGTTAATGCGATCGCCGCACTTTGTGTGTTTGCCAGTCTTGAAACTCAAATGCCCGACCCCGCTTGAGGTGGATCGCAACCGAAGGTTAGGTCTACTTCATGATGCCGCCGAGCATCTCGATGAGCCAGCCATTCGCTGGGCTGTAACCGGTCGATTGCCAGCCCCAGATGCTGCGGACTAGATCGATCGAAGCCATGCCGCACAAGACCATGCAAATGGTCGATGCGGCGAGGAAACTGACGGTGAGGCCACCCCAAGGGTATTCGACCGTGCCGACCATCGTTGGAGCTTTTGCGGCAACGGTTTCAAAATCGCTGGCGCTTTCGCCGAATTCGCCGTCATCCTCACCGAAGGCTTCATCGCCTTCAAAAACTTCCCCGTCAATGTCATCGTCGG
>CAIJTL010001400.1 GCA_903823545.1 uncultured Planctomycetaceae bacterium | reverse complement strand
TCGACAATTCCCACGTTCTGGCGAACATGGCTACGGATCAGGGCAATAAAAAAAGCCCGATGTCTGTGTGACACCGGGCTTTAAAAGCTCCCGTCGGAATATCAATCCGGTGTCACTGCCTGAGGCGATACGGGTGCGAATTCGTGTTGGAAATGGTTTCCATCTTCTGTGATGGACAACCCACGACGGCGGCGGGCACCTCGACCGCGGCTGCAAAAAGACTGCGCAACCCTAGCCGGGCTTGCAGACCTTTCAGTCCTGTCGCATCGAGTTTTTGCCAATCACGTCTCACGATTTTTGCTCCCGACCCCCAAAGGCTGACACCTGGGTGATCCGTATTCAGTATCGGCTACGCCGCCGACCAAGCGTTTGCAATTCTCAACAAAAAACGCGCTCAGCGAGCGTGTTGGAAGACAATATGCCAGACGGCGGTAATATGTCAACACGACTGCATGTCGTTTTCTGAAAATACTCAGAAATGCATACATGCGAAGTGTCGTCCATAATCATTGATGTCATGTGTAATTGTTATGCGGTTTGTGAACTTTCGATACCCGGAAAGGGTTCATGGTCAGTCGAGTTCTGGCCAGGCGGCTTCGATCTGATAGGCTCAGCTTTGGTCTCGCTCGGATTCGGTTTCTTCGGCAGAATGTTTGTTGTTTTGAATTTCGGGGAATGAGGTGAGCTATGAATTCGAGTCAAATTAGAGCGGTGCTACCAGTGTTTGGTGCGGGCCGCGCGAACGCAAATGGCTTAATCGCGAGTTGCTCAATCAATCGGCGAGAGTGGATTGCTTCAGCGGTGTACGCGTTGTTTGCGACTTCGGTTGTAAAGGGGCAAGATCGAACGTCTGTCAAACCGGTTGCAGGCGCGACGGTCGATATTCCGCCTCAGGTGTGGCAAGAAACTCGGACGACATCTCGCCGATTGTTTGATCAAAGTCGCGATTCTTTCGAGCGAGGTTTAATGCCGTTGCAGGATCATCTCGAACAGTTGTCGTTTGCGACGCAGTTGAATCTTCGTCTTGCGGGCGCGACGAACCAACGTGATGTGCAACGCGATTGGCAAGCTCAGTTGGTCAGACAGTTGGAAGGGGTGGCAGGGCGACTCGAACAATTCCGGCAGCCTGCGTCTGCTGGATGGGAATCGGATGTCTTGCTGGCTCGATTCAGTCTCGCCGAGGCCAGAGCGCAATTGGCGAAGTTCGACGATAAGCCGGAGTTGGCGGCGGCGGTGCAATCGCAGGCCGTGGAGCTTGCTCGCCAGCATTGGGCAAAGCGATTAGATGACAGCAGTGTTGGGCACACATCAGCCATGCAGATTTGGCGAGCGACGAGCTTGCTCAACAAGGCCGAAGGCCGATCTGCGGCAACAAGTCGCAATGTTTTACAGCAAGCGATTGAGGCGACAGATCGCTGGAGCTTTCTCGGTGCGGGAATCGGACGAAATGATTTGCGTGAAGCATTTCAATACGAGGTCGCTCGTGTCGATTTGCAAGAATCCACGCCAGGAACGCAAGCCTTCAGCGCTAATGCGCAGCAAGCAGAATCGTTGCTGGTGCGGTTGCATGAGACGACAACGCAGTATCAATCCAAAGGAACTGCGAGTTTGTACGATGTCGCGACGACGTTTCGAGAACGCACCGAATTGCATTCGTTCTTGCAATCGGCGGGCGGCGATGCGGTTCCGAAGGCTTGGCAGCAACGTCGTGCTGCTGACTTCCGCAATCTCCAACGGCTCGCCACAAACACGACCGACCGTCGTGGTCGCAACGCGGCTGATACGACTTATGTTGGCGTGCTTGCATTGGCAGAAAAGACGGCGGATGTGCGATAGTTAGGATTGTTGGCGGCCATTGTTAATCTGCCGTGTCAGCGAGGGCTTTGACACGATCCGCTATCGCTCACGCTTCGGGATACATGTTCTCTCTCGCGGCGGACTACGCGGTGCAGCGAGTTGCTTGCTTGTGACGAACTCGCCTACGATAGGCCATTATGCTGTTGGAGACACTGCAACGCTATTGGGGATACGACGGTTTTCGACCGCTGCAAGAGCAGGCGATGAAGTGTGTGTTGGACGGTCGCGACTCGTTGGTCATCATGCCGACCGGCGGCGGGAAGTCACTTTGCTTTCAAGCTCCAGCGATGTGTTTGCCGGGAATCGCAATCGTCGTTTCTCCGTTGATCTCTTTGATGAAGGATCAAGTCGACGCGCTCAAGACCTGCGGGATTACGGCGGAGTTCATCAACAGTTCGATGTCTGCGGAAGAACGGCTGCGAGTGGCGAATGAGATTCGCGCCGAGCGTGTGAAACTGCTTTATGTTTCGCCGGAAAGATTGGTTCAGGACAAGACGATCGAGTTCTTGAAGAGTTTGAAGATCTCACTCTTTGCTATCGACGAGGCTCACTGCGTCAGCGAATGGGGCCACGATTTTCGTGTCGAATATCGACAGCTTCGTGTTTTACGGTCCTCGTTTCCGGAAGTCGGCATTCATGCTTACACGGCAACCGCGACCGAACGAGTGCGGGAAGATATCGTTGCGTCGCTCGAACTCCGCGATCCAGAACTGCTCGTTGGATCATTCGATCGACCGAACCTGATCTACAAGGCCGAACGCCGAAACAAAGGGCTTGGGCAGGTCGGTGAAGTGCTTGATCGACACAAGGGGGAGTCGGGCATCATTTATTGCACGACTCGAAACGATGTCGACAAGCTGCATCAATCCTTGACGGAGCAAGGCTTAAAAACGCTGCCGTATCACGCGGGATTGCCCGATCTCGAACGCCGAAGGAATCAAGAAGCGTTCATTGAAGAGCGAGTCGACATCATCGTAGCGACGGTCGCCTTCGGAATGGGAATCGACAAGTCGAACGTTCGTTTTGTGTTGCATTATGGAATGCCGAAGTCGCTCGAAAACTATCAACAAGAAAGTGGTCGCGCGGGACGCGATGGTTTGGAGGCGGACTGCACGCTGTTGTATTCGGGAGCCGAAGCCGCACGTTGGCGCTCAACGCTTGACGAACTTCCGACCGACGCGGCGCGTGAGGCCGGGATTCAATCGCTAGAGGCGATGAACCGATTTTGCACGGGAGCGGTCTGTCGGCATCGTGTGCTCGTCAATTATTTCGGGCAAGATTTGCCAGCAGAACAGGCCGAATCCTGTGGAGCGTGTGACGTCTGTTTGGGGCAACTTGATTTGGTTCCAGATGCGTTGGTGCTCGGTCAAAAAATTCTTTCGAGCGTTGTGCGGCAAGAGCAACGATTTGGCGCGGACTATACGGCACAGGTGCTGAAGGGCTCGAAAGACCAACGCATTTTGCAGAACGGCCACGACAAGCTCAGCACATATGGATTGCTGGCCAATGAGCCTCAAAAGGCGATCCGTGACTGGGTTGAGCAGCTCGTCGGGCAAGGCTTTTTGAAGAAAGAGGGCGAGTACAACATTGTTAAAGTGACTCCCGAAGGCTGGGCTTTATTGAAGGGGAGCGCGACTCCTCGATTGTTGCAACCAGCAGTGACGACGAAGACGAAGAAGCAAGCGGCGGTCATTGAGGATTCGTGGGAGGGGGTCGATCGTCCGCTGTTTGAACTGCTCCGTGA
The DNA here is from genome assembly GCA_903823545.1 of uncultured Planctomycetaceae bacterium. GTDB lineage: Bacteria > Planctomycetota > Planctomycetia > Planctomycetales > Planctomycetaceae > SXKJ01. The sequence continues at coordinate 3,513 of CAIJTL010001400.1, read as the reverse complement.
TTTGCGTCGAGCGAAAGCCGATGAGCACGGAGTTCCGGCCTACATCGTTTTCACCGATACCGCGTTGCGTGACATGGCTCGCCGTCGACCGACAACGTTGGATGGCTTCCGGCACGTGAAGGGGGTCGGTGAAAAGAAACTGGCAGACTTCGGCGAGATCTTCATTACCTGCATCGCGGAATATTGCCGTGAACACACGGTTGCCGCAGACGTTGCTCAGGTCGATGTTCCGGTAAAGCCTTCGTCATCGCCGAAACCAGCGCGATCACTGTCGGAGTCGCTCGATGGTGCGTCGGCTTCGGCGATTGGCTCGTTTCGATTCTTTCGCGAAGGTAAGTCGGTTGCGGAAGTTGCTGAGATCATGAACCGAGCAGTATCGACCGTGGGTGGATATCTCAGCGAATTCATCCGACACGACCAAGTGACCGACCCCTCACCGTGGGTCGAGCCGATATTGGCCAAGCAAATCGAAGAAGCCGCTCTGGAAGAAGGACTCGACCGTTTGCGACCGATCTTCGATCGCTTCGCCGGCGCGGTCTCTTACGAGCAGATTCGTCCGGTCATCGAATGCTTACGAATCCGGATGAAGGGTGTTTCGGAGCCGTAATCCTTTTGCAAATTCAATCACGCGAAGCGTCAGGGCCGAGTTAGCAATGCGATCGAATTGGCTCGCGCCGATTGGCAAACGATCCAATCAGATTATGGCGATGATCGCAGTGGATGAGTCAGTGCGTACCAGAGGTAACCAGCACACTCACGCATGACGAAATAGGGTTCGAAGACCAATCGACGACTCATGCGAGCAGGAACGGTCGCGCTGTTGATTCCCTGCTCTTCGAACAAGAGTTTGCAACGAGCCAGATGAAAGTAGTGGCTGACAATCAGCGCGGACATCGCGTGTTGTTCGCTCATGATTCGTCGCACATTTCGAGCGGTCGCCAACGTGTTGACACCTTGGTCGTCGACCAGGATGCGATCTTCGGGAATGCCAGCCGTGATCAAAAATTTCCGCATCGCATGAGCCTCGTTGATCCCTTCCACGCCGGTCGCTCCGCTGACGAGCAATGATTGAACCTGCTTTGATTCAAAAAGATCGACCGCCGTTTGCAGTCGATCAGACAACGCCAGCGAGAGCGTTCCGTCTGAGTAAACACGAGCGCCGAGCACGACGGCGATATCGGCGTCACGGCGATAGTCGGTCGCTCCAAACGTCAGCACGTGCATCAGGATCATCAGCAATTGTCCAACGCACATGCCACTCATCAGCAGTGCGAAGTGAGCAAATTGCGCCAGCGTTGCTCGACGATCCGGGACACGGAGTTGTCCATCTTCTATCGAGTCGGTTGCATCCAATGACTGAAGTGTTTTTGGACTCGGAGTTAACAAAGTCAGATTGCAGAGCAGCACGCACAAGACCGCCGCGGTTAAAGGGAGTGGAAACGACGAGGTGATGTGTGCATTCGAAACCAACTTTGCAAACACCACCGAGTCGTTCAACGACTGTCCCGAAAACGCGAGCAGGAAAAACGCCAATATCCAACGAAATGACGTTCGACTTGAGATGCAATTGCCTCGTGGTGCGAGCCACAGGATTCCAGTCATCCCCAGCGACACCGCAAGGGCTGAGTTCCAGGCGACAGAGGCAGTCACGCTGATTCCAAAAGGATTGCTGACCCAAACGCACGGCTCAGCCGCTCTGCCCCAGCGAATGGCTGAGAGTGCCGATGTCAGCGAAGTCATCGACATCACGACGTTCGCGCCTGCCAACACCGATGACATCAGTTGCATCGGCCAATGGCGATCTTCAGGAAATCGGAAGCCAGTTCGCGGCCACATTTCATAACTCCATTTCGGTGCGAACGGTTGCAGTCTGAACGCCGGGCGAATCAGATGTCGCCTCGATTGTCACGGCATTCTCGTATTAGGAACCCCAATCATGCGTACTGCTCGTTTGATGAAACTCATGTGGCTCGGTTTGATCTTCGCCACATCGAGTCTTTTTGCACAAGACAACGTTGACCTTTATGGCATTCGCGAAGAGCACATCATGATTCCGATGCGCGACGGAGCGAAGCTGTCGGCCTACCTCTACTTTCCAAAAGGAGATGGTCCTTGGCCGGTGTTGTACGAGCAGCGATACGCCGACTTGAAAGGTGCGGGGACTCGGCAGGGAAATGCTCGTTTGGCGAAGGCGGGGTATGTTGTCTGTGCCGAAAACTTTCGTGGAGCGGGTAAGTCCGAAGGAACTTGGGTTGGATATCGAGCACTCGGCTGGGGCGATCTACAAGATGGATACGACACGGTCGAATGGCTTGCCAAGCAGAAATGGTCAACCGGAAAGATCGGCACGTTCGGGAGTTCTCAGGCGGGGTTCGCTCAGAATTTTCTGGCGGTCACCAAGCCGCCGCATCTGGTCGCTCAATACATGATTGATACGGGGCTGAGCCTGTATCACGAAGGTTATCGCATCGGTGGAACGACTCGACCGGAACGCTTCAAGACGATGGGCGCTGTCTGTCGTGAGCCGCAGCACAACCTGCTGCAACTGGCCGATTGGTTCAAGCATCCGACGTTCGACGATTACTGGAAGCAAGAAGATTGCTCTCTGCACTTCGACAAGATGAACGTCCCGTGCTTCACGATCGGGAGCTGGTTCGACTTTATGAATATCGGATCGATCGAAAGTTATCGCGGACGACAACATCGCGCCGGCCAGAACTCACGCGGGCATCAGCAACTGCTCATCGGGCCTTGGTTGCATGGTGGGTATCTCGGCAAGAACACGAACAAAGTGAGCGAGTTGACGTTTCCAGAGAATGCCAAGTTTGATGCCGAGAATCATCTCATTCGTTGGTTCGATTTTTGGTTGAAAGGGCAAGACAACATCGTCGATCGTGATCCCGCAGTTCGCTATTACGTGATGGGTGCCACAGGCGAAGAGAGTTCGCCTGGCAATGTTTGGCGCGAGACGAATGATTGGCCGGTGGAAAGCACGGCGACGCCGTACTACTTGCGGGACGGCGGTAAGCTCAATACGTCGCTGCCTACCGAAACCGATACGGCAACAACGTATCTCGCCGATCCGTTGAAGCCCGCGAATATCCCGAACACCAAAGGATTCCCCGGTGCGGCGGACGCTCGCAAGTTTGAAGAGCAAGCCGAAGTTCGCACATTTACAACCGAGCCACTCACGGCTCCGATTGAATGGACGGGCCTTGTCAAAGCGGAGTTGTTCGTGTCGTCGTCAGCCAAAGACACGGACTTCATCGTCCGAGTCTGCGACGTCTATCCCGACGGTCGTTCGATTTTGTTGGTCGACTACATCCGCCGCGGCCGCTATCGCGAAGGCTTTGAACGCGAAGTTTTCTTTGAGCCGGGCAAGATCGAGAAGGTCGCGTTTGAGGTCGGTTGGATCAGCCAGATATTCGCGAAGGGACATCGCATTCGAGTCACCGTCGCGAGCACTGGTGCTCCGTTCTTCGAGCCGAATCCGAACACCGGCGAACCGTTGGC
>CAIJTL010001399.1 GCA_903823545.1 uncultured Planctomycetaceae bacterium | reverse complement strand
TTCCAAAGTCGCGTGCGCCACGGTGTGGCATTTCACGCAAATACTGATGCAAAGACAATCTTGATCCGTGCTTGACCGCCGTCAAAACCGAACGGTACTGTGAGCCATCGTTCAATTCGTCCGAGGACTCAGTCTTGTGTCGTCGCACCGGCATCTAGGATTGTCTGCATCATGACATCAGCACAACAGACCGCTTGCCAAAGCTATTTTTCTGCCGCTCCGATGCGACGACGTGAGTATTTGCGTGCCGGGGCACTCAGTGTTTTGGGACTCGATCTGCCGCAGTGGTTGCACATGAGAGACGTTGTGCGTGCGGAATCGACAAGCAGTGGGAGACAGCGTACTCGCGCAAAGTCGTGCATCTTCTTATTCATGTGGGGTGGGCCCGCGCATCAAGATACGTGGGACATGAAGCCGAACGCTCCGTCCGAGTATCGGGGTGAGTTTCAGCCGATCGACACCAACGTCTCTGGCCTGCAAATTTGCGAGCACCTGCCGATGCTGGCTCAGAGAGCGGACAAATTGGCGGTCATTCGGTCGATGACTCACGGAGACGTCGATCACACATCGGCAACGCATTTTCCTTTGACAGGTCGCGCGACACCGAGACGCGGTGCTCCGTTAGCGGAAGATTGGCCGAGCATCGGTGCCGTTGTTTCTCGATTGGGTCGCGGTCGAGGACCGTTGCCCCCGTTCATTTCGATGATGCCGGTTGTTCCCAATGGCGCTCCTCGGTTCGTTGAAGAATCACATGGCCAAGGTGCAGGTTGGCTGGGTCCAACTTTTGATCCGATGCGTATTGACGCGGATGCGAGCAAGCCGGATTACAAAGTCGGAGATTTCTCGCTGCACGCAGACGTGCCGGAAGCACGCTCAAATCGCCGTCGAGAGTTACTCAACAATATTGATCAACAGCTCAAAAACCTCGAAGGAGATGCGCGGGTTGTGGCGACTCGCGGACATTTCGATCGAGCATTTTCGCTGTTGTCATCACGAGGCGCGGTTGAAGCGTTTGACCTGTCTCGTGAGCCGATCGAAGTTCGCGAGCGTTATGGCATGAATATTCATGGGCAGTCTGTCTTGCAGGCTCGCCGTTTGGTCGAAGCCGGAGTTCCTTTCGTAACCGTCTTCTGGCCGAACGATGGAATCACGAACGTCAGCGTTTATTGGGACACCCACAATCGAAACTTCCTCGACCTTAAAACGCGACTTTGTCCGGTGACCGATCAAGCCTTCAGCGCGTTATTGGACGATCTTCAGCAGCGAGGCATGTTAGACGAGACGCTCATCGTCTGGACGGGCGAAATGGGACGCACACCGCGTGTCGGTCAAGGCGTCGTCGGCGGAGCGGGTGCAGGCAGCGATGGCCGCGATCATTGGCCAAGCTGTTTCACATCTGTGCTTGCTGGCGGAGGGATTCGAGGCGGTATCGTACATGGTTCAAGCGACCGATTTGCCGCTTATCCGGCATCGAACCCGACATCGCCGCAAGATCTCGCGGCCACGATTTATCACAGTTTGGGAATCGATCCTCATTTGCAGTTACCTGACAACCTCAATCGTCCATTGACGATCTGTGAAGGGGCGGCAATTCACTCAATCTTGTCGTAATTGGGCGAACGGTCGTATGGCTAACTCTGTGTGATCATCTTTTGGAGATGAATTTGTCAGCGCGGAAACATCGTTGCGTGCATGATTTGCGATCTTGCGATGAATGTTCCACTGAGCAGACGACGCGGCGACCATTGCGAGCGTCCCCTCGCTCCTGCTAGCGTCCCGCCCTTCTCCGGTAGGGTTCGGCTGAGTCCTCTGCTTGTGAGCCGCTCGCACAGAGCATCAACAGACTTGGCCGGTCGTGGTGGAAAACCATGTCCGCGATAAATAGTAGTGCGACATCCTCGCACTCGCAGGAAAAGCAAAATGAGTCTTCGGCAGTCGGAGACCACTCTTCTCAAAATCAGCACTCGGCGAGTTCCAACGCTCCCCCGGTTCATGGGGCAGAGTCGTCGTCGTCCGCAAGCGATTCAGGACATCACGAACATCAGAGCTTTTGGCTTTGGGTGTTGTGTTTGACGGGTGTCGACTACTTCAGCACGCTGGGGTATCAGCCCTCTATGGCTTTTGACGCTGCCGGTCGTTTGGCACCATTAGCAACGGTGTTGCTCGTATTGGTGACACTGTTAGGCGCATTGCCAGTTTATTGCTACGTGGCCGGGCAGTCGTTCAACGGGCAGGGTTCGATCGCGATGCTCGAGAAGTTAGTTCATGGCTGGCGCGGGAAATTTCTCGTGCTGATCTTGCTCGGCTTCGCTGCGACGGACTTTGTGATCACAAAGACGCTTTCTGCGGCCGACGCCGCAGAACACCTCATTCACAATCCGCTGTGGCACAATGCGCCCGAATGGCTGCAGGGCCAAATGATGCTGACGATGTTCTTGTTGGTCATCCTCGGCGGTGTCTTCTTGCGCGGGTTCGGCGAAGTCATCGGAATCGCGGTCGGCTTGGTCGCGACCTATCTGACCCTCAACATGATCGTGATTGGCAGTGGCCTGTGTTATCTTGTGCAGAATCCAGAGAAGGTTTCGCATTGGTGGAGCTTGGTCCAATCAGGCGAATGGGCCTTGGCCGAAAGGCCGGTTGATGGAACTGGCTGGGGAGCGATTGCCATCGTCTGCGTCCTGTTTTTCCCAAAACTAGCGCTGGGTTTGAGCGGATTTGAAACCGGTGTCGCAGTGATGCCGTTGATCAAGGGAGATCACGGCGACAAGCCTGAGAACCCGCAAGGTCGGATTCGAAACGCACGGAAATTGTTGATCTCCGCGGCAGCGATCATGTCGGTCTTTTTGCTCGGTTCGGCGATGGTGGTTACGACGTTGATCCCCGCCATTGAGTTGGAAAAAGGGGGCACCGCAGCAAACCGCGCGTTGGCTTACCTTGCGCACGGTCAGAATTCCGACACAATCAATTCGATGTTCGGCAATGTGTTCGGGACGATTTATGACTTAAGCACGGTCGCGATCCTGTGGTTCGCGGGAGCGAGTGCCATGTCGGGCTTGCTGAATCTCGTGCCTCGTTATTTGCCTCGATACGGAATGGCTCCCGAATGGGCCTCTGCGTTGCGGCCGATGGTTGTGCTCTTCACGTTTATCAATCTGTTGGTGACCGCTGCGTTTAAAGCCAACGTGGAGGCTCAAGGTGGCGCGTATGCGACCGGCGTGATGATGTTGATTACCAGCGCGTGTGTGGCAACGGTCATTGATCAATATCGCAAACGGAAAGGCTCGTTCGCTCGTCGTGTTTCGTGGCCATTCGTGTCAATTGCCCTGGTGTTCGTTTACGTGACAACGATGGTCCTGTTCGAGAAGCCGGAAGGGATTGCCATTGCGAGTTGCTTCATCGCGACGGTGTTTGTCTCATCGTTCTTTTCCCGCATGATGCGGACGACCGAACTGCGATTCGTCAGCTTTCAATTTGTCAGCAATGAATCTCGCTTCTTGTGGGACGCGCTCCGGCATTTAGAATTTCCGGTACTCGTGCCGCACCGCGAGGGGGGAACTCGTTCGCTGGCGCAGAAAGAAGAACAGATTCGAGACGTGCATCATCTCGATGCGAGCGTCCCGATTGTTTTCGTCGAAGCACATCTCGGCGATGTAAGCGACTTCTATCAAACGCCACTCATCGAAGTGACCGACGAAGAAGGTCGCTTCATAATTCGTGTTTCCAATTGCGTGTCGATTGCTCACGTGTTGGCGGCAATTGCGCTCGAACTATCAAAGACCGGCAAGCCGCCGGAATTGCACTTCGGTTGGTCGGATGAGAATCCGCTCTCCATGAATCTGCGATTTGTTTTGTTCGGCGAAGGTAACGTTCCACTGCTGGTCCGCGAGCTCATCAAGAAGGCTCAGCCTGACCCGACAAAGCAACCGCGAGTCATCATCGGTTGATTCATTTGAGTGTCAGGTTGATGAATCGTAATTGAGAAAAATCTGCGTGAAGAGCCGACGGCGTTTACGGTCTCTCTGAAAAGAGAGGAGATAGACCGGAATGAAGCCGCACCGCCTTTATCGCGAACAAGTCATTGCGAGGCCAATCGACGAGGTCTTTCATTTTTTTGCCGACGCCCAAAATCTCGAAACACTCACACCGTCGTGGTTGAACTTTCAAATCCTCACGCCATTGCCGGTCGAGATGCACTCGGGGGCAATCATTCAATACTCATTGCGATTGCACGGCGTGCCGGTTCATTGGACGACAGCGATCACTGATTGTTAGCCGCCATTCGAGTTCGTTGATGTGCAACTCTGAGGACCGTATGTGATGTGGCACCATCGCCACTGATTTGAATCGTTTGGCGAACAAACTCGGATGGTCGATGAGATCAATTACGTGCTCCCTTATGGCTGGCTCGGACGTTTGACTCATGCCGCATTTGTTGCGCGAGACCTAGCCGCGATCTTCGAGTTTCGAGCACAAGCGGTGGAGCGGCTACTCTGATCTGTGCCACCGATTCATCCGGAATCGTCTTACGGATCTGCGAAATATGATCGTCCCGCACGTCCGATGATCCGTGTGCAATCGTCGCGAGAAACAGCAGTTCGACGTGGACCGGCAATTCTCGCTGGAGGCGATCATGAATCTGCGGCGCGTCGCCCGATAGACCGAGAACATTCACTTTCGAGCGGCGCATCGCCGTCGGCCACTCTTCCGAAAGAGCGACCTCATGTTCCGAGCTTTCTGGTTTTCTTGCGGAGTGTTCGTTGCCATGTGGGGCATCGCGTTTTTAATGGTGGACCAGATGACTTTCTCATGGAAGGTCGAGCCAGTTGTGCAACGCGACCCCGAATTTCGTGGTTTCTATGTGACGATGAATGAAAACCGACAACGAGTATTCAATCCACCGCAATGGATGGCGTTTAGCCTGATGTCGATCGGCACGGTCACGATGTTGTACTCGGTAGCGCTGCCAAAGAAGCCGAACCACGGTTAGTCAGAATTAAGCCGAATGGCCTTGGATTGGCCATAGGTTCGCACTCAGTGAATTCAATGTTGTTCGCTGGCACGTTGAATCTATTTCCGACGGGCTGGATCGTCCGCCTGACCCGCGAAATCGCATCGACCATCCGTTCTTCACGCAGTGCTCTCGGCGTCTCCTAACGCATGAAGAAAGACGGTCGGTGCGATTTTGTTTTTTACCTGTAAGCATCGCTTAGTTCTGTCGGCACGTGGTTTACTCGAAGTCGGCCGTCACAACCGGACTCAATTCTGGCAAACACGTGCGATCCAATCTGCTTCGGCGTGGCTGCGCCGCAGGTCCTACGATAGCTTCAGGCCCTCTCTCACACCTTCGGGACGAGGTATTTCGTTCCAAATCGCCTCATCGATTTAATCAAGGTGTTGATATGCTCTCGTACCTATCAGCGTTGCGTTCGCACAATCGTCGGTTCATCACCACTCTAACATCGGCTTCCATCACGGCTGCGGCCATCACCTTCAGTGCCAGTGCGACGCTCGCGGAAGAACCGGTGTTGCTCGATCAGATTAAGCAATTGAAGCCGGTTCCTGAGAAAGTCGCTGAGGTCAGGCACGCCCAAGAATGGAATATTCTAATCGTCCCTGGTCCGTCGAGCGTCGTTCTGTCGTCAAGTGTTCGACCATCGGCCCGCATCGAACAAGTCAGCTTTAACGAGGTCGATAAAGTCGCCGTTGAAAAGAACCTCGTTCCACCAATTGAAGAACCTGCATCTGCTGTTCGTCGTAACGAACAACGCGCCGTAACCCCTGAGTCTTATCGTGAAATCTACAACTCGATTCCCTTCAGGCGAGCCGAATACCTCGCCAATCGTGACTACCGGCACGAGGCCACAATGGAGATCCTCTTTGGGCAACTCCGTCCAAAAACAATCGTGAAAACCGCTTCGCCAACCACTGAAACTCGTACTTCTTATACCCACCAAACCTTCGGTCGTCCCGGAAGCTTTCCCTCTCCTGTTTTGAACTCGCCGATGATGTGGAGTCCTTGGAGCTGGTGACGACTTTGGAATCGAACGACGTCAACTTGCAAGATGAGGTGCCGCCCGGTTTACTGGTCGGGAATGATTTCCCTCCTGCGTAGTCCCACCGATGTCTGACCTCACGTTTTTGATGGGCAAGTTTGAAGCCCGAATTCCAACTGACCGACTTTATTCGGATAACCATCTTTGGTTGCAACCGGATGGAGAGTCCGGGATTTATCGCGTTGGATTCACGGCGTATTCGGTGCGATTGCTGCAGGACGTCTATTTTTTGGAATGGTCCGTCGATCCAAACTCTGCCGTTTACAAGAAGCAGGAGATTGGCGAAGTCGAAAGCTCGAAGGCAGTCTCGTCGCTGTTTGCGCCGGCAAATGGAGATATCCTGGACTTCAACGAACGATTACTCGACGATCCTTCCGCAATTAACACCGATGGCTACGGACTCGGCTGGCTCTTCCGATTGAAGACCGACGTGCAATTCCTGAAGCCTGATGAATACATGCAGCACCTTGATGCAGGCTGGGAGAAAACTCAGTCGTTGATCAAGGGACAGTACAACTAAAGGGGTCCGTAGTCTGTTGTCTGTTGTCCGTTGTCTGTTGTCTGTTATTTCCACTGACCACTGACCATTGACCACTGACGCCAGACCGCAGACCAATGACCAATGGCCGCTCGAAAACTCACCGTCGTCATTTCTCAATCGCAGGGAAAGAACCCTGCAAAGCAGCAGCTTGAAGAGTCGCTGGCGGTGGCGCTGTTGTCCGAAGGGAACGTCGAAGTTTCGCTCGTTCCACATCTATACGATTTGTCGGCGGACCATTCCGGCATGTTGTTCTTGAGATCGATTCCCGGTGATCTGATTGTCTTGTCGTGGCTGTATCCGCGTGGCGCTCGCTGGATTTTGGACCGGCAAGGGATTCGAGGCCATGAAGGGATTTCGCAACTTACATCGCGATCTGAAGATCCAGAGGACGAAGATGATCACCGCGAAGGGAATGGAAACGGCAAGCCGAAGCACGAACAGCCTGTGAGTGGCTTAACGGATCTGCCGAACCGAAAGATTTATTGCATCGATCTTCGCGACCACACTGATTCGCAGGCCTATCTCGATGAGATTCGACGCATTGCGAATGAAGCGACGCTGCCGATTGTTGATTTGGTCAGTTTGATCCAAGCGCAGCCGCGGGCCGAGCAGCTCGAAAAGTATTTACATCCGTTGGATATTCTCGCAGAACAAAAATCGGCAACACCGCTATCTGACGACGATGATGCTCCAGCCAACGGCGAAATCGTGCGACGGCGATGGTATCCGGTGATTGATTACAGTCGCTGTACGAACTGCATGGAGTGCATCGACTTTTGCCTATTCGGCGTTTACGGACTGGATACGCAGGGTTTGATTCTCGTCGAGCAGCAGGACAACTGCAAAAAGGGTTGCCCTGCGTGCAGCCGAGTTTGTCCTGCTAACGCGATCGTCTTTCCCGGCCACAAGACTCCAGCAATCGCTGGTGCTGATGGTGAAGTCGGCGATATGAAGATCGACCTCTCGAAGCTTTTCGGTGCACCGTCAGCTGTTGAGCTTGCTGCACGTGAGCGTGATGTTGAGCTCGTGCGAGATGGACGGGACGCGGTCGGTTTGGAAATTGGTATTCCGCGTCGCCTGAAAGACAAACCAGTCAAACCGCGCGATGAACTGGACGACTTGATCGACTCGCTCGATGCGATGGAGTTGTAAGCGAGCCCGCACCTGTGTTGTCGGTAACTCTGCCGCAGACCCCAATCGATTGGCTAAAAGTGCCCACAGCGAGCATTGGGAAAGCACTCGATCTCGCTTTTTTCACAGACCTGCGACGGGGTCGATGAGGTTTAAGTCTGAGCCGTAACGCGATTCGTTGACGGCCAGGTGCTTCAACAGTAACCCATTATCAGAGTTCAGATGAAAGGACCGGGTAGATTGAGCAGTTGCTTGGATTACTTGCCACATCTCGCTCGTCGCGCCCGATTCGCCGTAAAATGATCCTTCGTAGAGAACCCTTCAGACGATTATTCCTGCGGAATACTCCGTCAGATCACGGAATCTGATGCCGGATTGACGCAATCATACGAAGCGAGGACGATTCTTTCATGAAGGGCGCCGGTTGTCATGAAATCCTTGAGTCACCCTTTACCCAAACAAAGTGCTGGTAAGGAAAGTTCATGGGTTCCGCAATTTCTTTGCTCGCTGCGGCGGAAGTGGTTGAACAAGTTTCTGCTTGGCTCAGAACGCCGGTAGAAATTGTCGAAACCGTTCTTTGGAGCGGCCTCGCGACAGGCTTGGGGCTCGCGACACTCCATCTCATCACGATGTTGGTGACTCGCTGGGGCGATCGCTCCATTGGCTGGAAGTCGCTCATGTTTTCGCTGTTAGTCCACTTGTCTTGCGTCTTCGGGCTAGTAGCAGTCAATCCTCCAGAACATCTCCTGACCGACAACGAAGATAAGATAGCTGTTGTCATTGAGAAGCAGATCGAGATTCAATCCAAGCTCACCCACGCTGACGAACGTGTGACCTTACCTAACTCCGGAAATACTCGAGTTTGGGAAAAACTTCCCGATGCTCCGAATCAGGAACTGATACGAACAAGCCGTTCGCCCACGGAGATCAAATCGTCCGAAGGCCCGCCGCGAACTCCAGGCCCGATCACCGCGCCCGATATCCAGGTGACCGAAAAGTCGGCCCTTCCAGATCAACCAGATATCCGCCCCGAGCTGAAGCAAACTGGCGAAAAAGCCGCTGCTCGCGTCGAAGCAGCGGCTCCGCTCAAAATTGATGATCCGACTGCGGAGTCACGGGCGGAAGTCCGAACTCCGACGCTTCCCCCTGTCAAACGTACAGGTTCAGCGGCTACTGACAGTGACTTAATTACTAGACAACTTCGCCCCGGGAGTATTGAGCGTCCGGGAGTGACATTGGGAGCGACC
>CAIJTL010001398.1 GCA_903823545.1 uncultured Planctomycetaceae bacterium | reverse complement strand
CCGTTCAATCGGCAAACTCGTGGCAAGCTGAAGCGAGCTTGCAGCCAAATAATCGCTACGACCGTCATTACCGCGAACGATTCTCTAGTCATTTTGCGCATCCGGCAAAAAATTGCTCAAGACGAATGCGTTTTGCCAAATCCTGACCGACATTTAGCCGCCCAAAGAACCGTCGTCGTCGAGACACCGGTCAACGGCGCCCAGATCGGGACTCACCGCAATTCTTTTAGCGCAGACACAAACTCGGGAGGCAGCATGTTCGGGACGAAGGCGAAGAAGGAAATGAATCAGGCTCGCGCGGCAAGCAACGGACGAAGCGACAGCAATACAATGGCCGTCGTCTCCTCGAAGATGGACGCCCTGCAAACCGCGTTGGAGCAAGAACAGAAGGCCAGCGCAGCCGCTCCAGCCAATGAAAATCGCGAATCACTCCAGAACTCCATCGGCAAAGGAACGATCATTGAAGGGAACGTTCATGCTGAAGGTGATCTGCTAATCGAAGGTCTCGTCAAAGGCGATGTTACCACAAAGACCAAATTGGTCGTCGGCAGCAACGCGGTCATCGAAGGAAACATTCTCGCTCAACATGCGGAGATTGCTGGCCGTGTCCAAGGGACCGTGAAGGCACTTGGGTTGTTGGTGATCAACTCCAGCGGAACGATCCTTGGTGATGTAATCACGAAGGACCTCAACGTTGAGTCTGGCTCAACATTTAGCGGTCGCCTGCAAGTGGGTGGCAGCGTCAGTTCCACGTCAATCGAGATTCCGAAGGTCAATTTCGCCTCACCGACGCCTGCCCCAGCCGTCTCGGCTTCGGCAATCAGTGACTCAGTGTTCGATAGCCCGGCCTCCTCCAAGAAGCCAAGTGCGCCTGCCGCCGAGAAGTCGGTTGCCACAACGGCCAAGTCGGATACCGATGCGACGGCCGAACAACTCGCTGCGAATCTCAGCCGCAGTGCGTTGTTGCACTAAGACACGTTCAAACAATCCCACCGAGCTTGTCTCGGTGGTTATTGGGCTTTTGCACGACGAGACCAAGATCTCAAGTCATTCGCCGGTGACGCTAGTCCAAGGCTGATTGGCAAAACCGGACGTTATCGCGATCCGTGAATAGTTTCTGACAAAGCCGAGTCGTGCAGATGCTGAATCCACTGAGGCAAGTTCAGTGGAATTTAAAAAGCTGTTTCCATTTATTTTTCCCCTTCATACGGAGTCCGTGAGATGAGCGCATCACGATGGCGAGTTCTGACAGCTTATTTGCCCGGCATTGCTTCGGTGGTGAATTCGTTTCAGTCACCTGAAGTTCAACTTGCCGTTTTTGAATCGCTCATGAAGGCGTTGGATGAAAAGGCGGAGGCAGAAGAAGCTCAGTTGGCCGCCGTGAAATCAAAGTCACGAGCGCCCAAATCTGTGAGTCGTGACGTTAGTTCGGATGGTGACAGCGAACTCGCCTACGACATTGTCGAGGGCGAGAGCATTCACGCGCTCATGGGGAAAAGCTGACCTAGAGTGTGGCGGAGTTCGCAAGAACTCAGCTGCGGTCAACGTTACGAGGTTTCGGAGCGAGGTTCATCGGGAATCTCGCAGACCATCGCAGGACACCGTGGCGAGCATACGGTTGTGAAAGTCAGTTATGACACACACTGTCGATGCCCAAGAGAGCAAACTGCTCAAGGAACTCGCGCAACTTCGCGCTGAGTTCCCGTCGTTAGATCCGCATTTATTTCCCGCCCTGCAACAGCTCGCCAAATTTTATTTCGACGAGCACCGCTTCAACGAAGCTCGACCGTTGCTTAACGAGGCGCTGGAAATCCGCATTCAAGCACTCGGCGAAAATCATTTTCAAGTCGCCGAAAGTTTGTGCCATTTGGCGGCCCTCGCAGCAGCACTGCATGAGCACGTGCAATCGATCAATCTTCTGAAGCAATCCGAGCAAATCCTTAAAGGCTACGGAAATGAACGTCGCGAACAGCTTGCGACGGTGCTGAATCAACTCGTCGAATCGCTCTTCGCCGAATCGCAATACGCCGAAGCGACGGACGTCGCGAAACGTGCCCTCGAACTTCAAGGTGGCAACATTCATGCGGCGAAGCCTGAAGTCACTCGCACTCGAAATAACTTAGCCGCCCTTCACGTCGCTCGCGGCGAGTACTATCTCGCGGCTCGCTTGTTGAAGCTCAACGTCCAAGTGATGAAGTGCGACAACAAGGTTTCCGAGATGGCGGTTTCGACCGCATTGAACAACCTTGCGGAAGTGTTCCGTCTGCAAGGACAGCTTAAGGAGGCATGGCATCAAGCGGTTAAAGCGTTGTGGTCGCGGCGTCGATCGTTGGGACGTCAACATCCGATGGTCGCACAAAGCTGGGCCAACTTGGCGGCGATACGATTTGACGAAGGAAAGCACGCGGCCGCTGAATCACTCTTTCGACGCGCACTTGCCATCCGCAAGATTCACTCGGCTAATCATCCGGCATTGTATGCGTTAACTCTGCGTTGCCTCGCCGAAGTCGTGTTGGCCGCAGGCCGAGCCTATGAATCCGAAACGATTTATCGGCAAGCTGCCGAAATCTACGAGCAATCATTCGGACCGAACGATTCACAACTGGCGCTGACACTGACTTATCTCGGGCGACTGCACATCGAGTGCGGACAGCATGGAAGTGCACAACAAGTTTTAGCGAGAGCGGCCGAGATTCAGGACTCGCGTCGGAAAGCACGCGATCCGGCGATCGCATTTACGTTCAACACGTTCGGCAGCCTTCACGCAGCCAGAGCGATCTATGATCAAGCAGAAGATTATCACCGCCGTGCGTTGGACGTGCAGCGAGCCATCTTGGGCAAAGAACATCCCGACGTAGCGACCACGCTGATCATGCTCGGTGATGCGACGTTTGCTCTCGGCAAGCATGCCGATGCCGAAACCTCATACCGCAAGGCGTTGCAAATACGTCGGCAACAGTTCGGAGAACGACATCGAAGCGTCGCCGAAGGCATGCACCGACTCGCGAAACTCATGGTCGCTGAAGGTGAACCAGCTCGCGCGATTGAGCTTTGTGCGGCTCTCACGAAACGGCACTCTCATACGTTGGAACTCGTCCCTGCCTTGCACGCGGACACTCTCGGAACGCTGGCCGACGCGCACATGGCACTCGATCAACTCGACTTCGTAGAGCAATACTCACGTGAAGAACTTGCGCTCCGCGAACCACATCAACAGGCTCGACCGGGCGAATCGCTTCCGGCATTCGGACGACTGACCAAGCACTTTTTGCGACGTAAGCAGTTTGACGAAGCGCTGGCGAATGCACAGCCGCTGGTCGCATTTGCCGAGCGACTACACGGGGCCAATCACCCCAACATGATTCCGTATGTCGAACAGATTGCTGAAGTATACGCCTCTCGCGGACAGGCAGAAGAAACGCATGCGGCAATCGAACGAGCGCTCAAACTACGTGATCGCAAATATGGAGCGGCCTCCGACGAAGTGATGCAGGCGTTGGAACGATTCGGAAACCTGCTCTACGAAGTCGGCATGGAGGAACTCAGCAGTGATTTCTTCACACGCGCTTCAAACATTCGAGACCGAAACTCACACGCATTGTTTGTTTAATTTTTGCACCCACTGATTGATCCCCGATTTTGATGACAGATAGCCGCACTTCCCCGTTCGGCAAAACGGCCTGAAAACCGTTCGACAGGAAACTTGATCATGAGCTTGAAACTCACCGCAGCCTCATTCCTCAACGGCGTGAAATCCAGTGGCCTCGTCGATGGCGACACGCTTGAATCCGTCACACGCGAAATGCGAGCAGCCGGAAGCGATGCCAGCGATTCACGAGCCATCGCCTCCGAACTCATTCGTCGCGAACTCATCACGAGTTGGCAGGCTGACAAGTTGCTGCAGGGGCGACACAAGGGCTTCTTCCTGGGGCGATATCGTTTGATGCGTTTGCTCGGAACCGGCCAGATGAGTGCGGTGTATCTCGGACGACACATTCTGATGGACCATCTCTGCGCCATCAAAGTTTTGCCCGCAGACAAAGTCGGGGACACATCGTACCTCGGTCGTTTTTATCGCGAAGCAAAAGCAGTCGCAGCACTCAATCACCCGAATGTCATCCGGGCTTTCGACGTTGATAAACAAGTCGAAGCGGGGACCGAGATTCACTTTCTTGTCATGGAATATGTCGAAGGAAAACCGCTCACAAAACTAGTCGAAGAAAAAGAGGACCATCACATCGACTTGATTCTGGCCGTTGATGCTGTCCGCCAAGCGGCCGAAGGTCTGGCCCACGCTCACGCCGTCAACATGGTCCATCGCGATATTAAGCCAGACAACTTGTTGGTTAACGATCGCGGCGAAGTCAAAATCCTTGACCTCGGACTCGCCCGTTTCTTCAAGACGACCGACGAAGAATCGCTGACTCTGAAGCACGACGAACGAGTGATCGGCACCGCCGACTATCTCGCCCCCGAACAGGCGATCGACAGCCACAGCGTCGATTCGCGTGCGGATATTTATGGACTCGGTTGCACGTTCTACTACGCGTTGACGGGACATCCCCCTTTCACCGAAGGAACGCTGGTGCAACGACTGATGGCGCATCAGTCACAACCAGTTCCACCGGTGACCAACGAACGACCGGATGTCCCGGAATCGCTCACGAAAATCCTCGAACGAATGCTCGCCAAGAAGGCCGCTGACCGTTACCAAACGGCTAGAGAACTCGCAGACGACCTCACGGCTTGGTTGTTGGAATTCGCTAGCGACGAATGGAAAGAACAGCATCTTCCCTTGTACGCCGCGCTTCGATTGCGGGACATGATGAAGGGTGATGTCCCTGCATTTGCCGGCGACATCACTGATTCCAGCGGCGAAACATCGAACCTCAAATCATCCGCATCTGGAACACATCGCAAAGACAGCGCCATTGCCGCGATGGCCAACAACCTGAAGTCGCAGGGGTCGACATCGAATATCGCGAAAAGAGTGGCTGACCTGGATGCCGCAAGCCCAAGTCCAACAGCCGCACGAACGAAATCATCACCAAGTACGAAAGCCACCGCCGCAACCAAAGCCGGCGATCCCGCATCCACCAAGGCTGCTACCGGAAAACCGACCAAGTCAAATCTCGTTGAAGAGACCGCGTCACTGAGAGCTGCCGCGAAGATGGGTGCTGTCATTCGTAAAGACGAAGGGGGCATCATCGGCATCTTGCATCGACACCCTGCAGCCAGCATCGCGATCGGTATCGTCGCCACCGTTCTTGCCATTGCCGCCGCTGTCATCCTGCTGCGTCCTGATCGAACGGCATCCGCAAAAGATCGCAGCCAGACAACAAGCGAGCCATCGCGTACGGCCCAGTCCATCAAAGAATCGGCACGCTAACAAATCACGGCTCTCCGCCATTCCTTTGAGCAACACAGGTGAGCGGAAAGGCGCTAGCCGCCGGTCGGAATCCACGCAAAATCGGCGGCTATCGCCTAGCGGCTCACAATAGGCAGTGCTCAAACCGAATTCTCAGATAGCCCCTTAATTTGAGAACCCCCTTCTCGATCATCCTCTCATATCAGCAGATCGTTGAAGTCGAAGGTGAAGGCTTCGTCGATTTCGCTGAGGGGATCAGAGATGACGTCGGTGCCGGCTTGTCCGGCGACGGTATCGCGTTGACCGGGTGCGGAGCCGAGTGCGGGGCCGCCGTCGAGTCTGTCGTTGTCGTTGCCGCCGAGGAGGAGGTCGGCTCCGGAGCCACCCAACAGGGTGTCGTTGCCGTTGTCACCGAGCAGCGTGTCGTTGCCGAGTCCGCCTTCGAGTTTGTCGTTGCCGAGTCCGCCGCTGAGGGCGTCATTACCGTGGCCGCCGGTGAGAGTGTCGTTGCCGTCCTCGCCCATCATGGTGTCGTTGCCGAGGCCGCCGATCAGTTTGTCGTTGCCGTTGCCACCGAAGAGGCGGGTGTGGATCGGCGTCGTGGAGGCGGGGATGCTGCCTTGTCTTGGCCTCGTCGTTTTTGCATTCGTGGTCTCGAGCGTGTCGTTTCCTTCGCCGCCCAAGAGGATGACTCGACCGGTGAAGACATTGTCGAGACTGGCGACTTTGAGTGAGTCGTTCCCGCCGTTTCCGCGGATGCTGACGGTGCTGACTCCGGTGAGCGGGAAGTCAACGGGCATCAGTTTGTTGTTGGCGGTGAAGCGTTCGGTGCCAGTTCCCGCGATGTCGGTGATAGCCGCGCTGTCGTGACTATTGGGTAAGTCGAAGACCATGTCAGCGGCGGCGGTGCCGTCGATGGTCACACCCCCGAGGTGCGAGAAGGCGATGACGGACGTGATGTCGTCGTCGCTGTCTTCTCCGAACTGACGCAGGTCGAAGGTGCCGTTGTTGATGTTTGTGGGACGATAGGTGACTTGATCGAAGCGTTCGCCGAGATTGCGCAGGATCAACGTGTCTTTCGGGCCGACGCCGCCGTTGAAGGTAACGCCGCCGGTGAGCAGGCTGCCGTTGCCAGCGAGATCGACGATGAGTTGATCGCTGCCCCCTTCGCCGTTGAAGACGAGGTTGCTGGTGAACGCGGGGTCGAGGCTATTGATGGTGACAACATCGTTGCCGTTGCCGCCGAAGATTTCCGTGAACTCATTCTGCGAGATCGAGAAGATCACATCGGCAAACGTTGCACCGCTGATCTTCATCAAGCCGTCGGCACCGCTGACATCCGCCAGCGTGACAATGTCGTTCGTGGCAAGAAGCACGAATTCGATCTCGTCGGAGGTGATGTCGAACTGCACCAGCTCGGAATTGAATTGCTCGACGATGAGCGACTCGTTCGGGTTGAACAGTTCGACGCGCCCGGCGGTCGCTGAGGTGAAGAAGTACGTTGCGCGAGCGAAGTGCCGCGTGGTGATTTCATCGACGTTGGTGATCGTGACCGCGATGTCTTGAGTGCTCGTGTTACCGAAGCTGTCTGTCGCGACGACCGTCACGTTGTAGACGTTGTTGGTGCCGACGTCGGTCGGGTTCTCGAAGTTGCGTGCGGTGAGGAACGTCAGGACGCCAGCGCTGGTGATGTTGAATCTCGCCCGATCGGGGCCGCCGGTCGCATCGCTGTTGATCGCGAACGTTACTGGTTCGTGTGAGTCAGTCGCGGCGACGGTCATGATCGCGGTTGTGTTTTCGGGGATGCTCACCGCCGCGTTGCTGGTGAAGCTGGGGCCGGTGAGATCGGTTACCCACGAGTCGCTCGCGTCGGCGGCGAGTCCGTTGTTGGCCACGTCGATGATGTTTGAGCCGCTGGCGGTGACCGTCAGAAGGTACGTTCCGTCGGCGTTTGTCAGACTCGTCAAACCGCTGAGCGTGTAGGTCACGCCGCCGTTGCTCGATGACAGCGATTCGCTGCCGGTGAGCAAGTTGGTTCCACTGTTGCGGGTCAGTGACAGGTCGCTGACGTCGAGGCCTGTGACGGCCTCGCTGAAGACGATCGTGATGGTGCTGACCGACGTGTTGCGTGGGTCGGGGGTGACGTCGGTGATGCTGGCGGTTGGGGCCGTGGTGTCGGTGAGCCACGATTCGCTCGCGTTGTTGCCGAACGTGTTGCCGACGGCGTCGGTGATGCCGGAGCCGCTGGCGTTCAGGGTCAGCAAGTACGTTCCCTCCGCGCCGGTGAGGCCGCTGAGGTTGCCGAGCGTGTAAGTCATGCCGCCGTCGCTCGATGTCAGCGTTTGCGAGCCGGTAAGCAAGTTGATGCCGGGGCCAGAACCGGTGTTGCGAGTCAGACTCAAGTCCGTGAGGTCGAAGCCGGTGACGATCTCGTTGAAGCTGATCGTGATGGTGTTGACGGACGAGTTGCGTGGGTCGGGCGTGACTTCGCTGATGACTGCGCCGGGCGCGGTGCTGTCGAGCGACCAGGATTCGGTCGCGTTCGTAATGAGCGCGTTCGTCGCGGTGTCGGCGATTCCGGAACCGCTCGCGGTGAGCGTGAGCGTGAAGGTTCCTTGCGTGTTCGTGACGCTCGCCAGATTGCCGAGTGTGTAGGTCATGCCGCCGTCGCTCGACGTCAGCGTTTGCGAGCCGGTGAGCAAGTTACTGCCGCCGTCGCGAGTCAGCGCCAGGTCAGCGAGGTTGAAGCCGGTGACGACCTCGTTGAACGTGATCGTGATGCTGCCGACCGATGTGTTGCGTGGATCGGGTGAGACAGCGGTGATCGCAGCGGTCGGGGCGGAGATATCGACGCTCCACGAGTCGCTCGCGTTGGTCGTCAGCGCGTTCGTGACGGCGTCGATGATGCCGGACGAAGCGGCGGTCAGCGTGAGCAAGTAGCTGCCCGCTGTGCCGGTCAGGCCGCTCAAGTTGCCGAGCGTGTATGTGATCCCGCCGTCGGTCGAGTTCAACGTTTGCGAGCCGGTCAGCAAGTTGCCGCCGCCGTCGCGAGTGAGCGACAAGTCGGCGAGGTCGACGCCGGTGACAGGTTCGGTGAAGACGATCGTGATGTTGCTCACGCCGCTGTTGCGCGGGTCGGGAGTCACCGCAGTGATCGTCGCAGTCGGCGCGGTGGTCTCGACGGTCCACGTGTCGCTCGCGTTGGCGGTGAGCAGGTTGCTCGCCGTGTCGCGGATGTTCGCTCCGCTGGCGGTCAGCGTGAGCGAGTAGCTGCCGGCCGCTCCGGTGAGCGACGTCAGATTGCCGAGCGTCCAAGTCAGGCCGCCGTCGCTCGACGCGAGCGATTCCGAACCGGTCAGCAAATTGCTGCCGCTGTTGCGAGTCAGCGTGAGGTCGCTGACGTCGAGTCCCGTGACCGCCTCGCTGAAGCTGATCGTGATTGAACTGACTGCCGAGTTGCGTGGGTCGGGCGTGACGTCGATCACGTCCGCAGTCGGGAGGGTGAGATCGACGGACCACGAGTCGCTCGCGTCGGCGGCGAGTCCGTTCGTCGCAGCGTCGATGATGTTCGAGCCGCTCGCGGTGAGCGTCAGTTGATAACTTCCCGCGCTTCCGGTCAGGCCGCTGAGATTGCCGAGCGACCAAGTCATTCCGCCGTCAGACGACGTCAGCGTTTGCGAGCCGGTGAGCAAATTCGATCCGCCGTTGCGAGCCAGCGACAAGTCGGCGAGATCGAAGCCGGTCACCGGTTTGCTGAAGACGATCGCGATGCTGCTGACCGAGCTGTTGCGCGGATCAGGCGTGACGGCGGTGATCGCACCGGTGAGCGAAGTTGTGTCGGTCGTCCACGAGTCGCTCGCGTTGCCGGCGAGCGTGTTCCCTGCCGCATCGACGATGTTGGAACCGCTCGCGGTGAGCGTCACAACGTAACTTCCTTGCGGGCCGGTGAGCGTGGTCAGGCCGCTGATGACGTAGGTGATGTTGTCGCTCGTATCGAGCGACTCGCCGCCGGTGAGCAAGTTGCTGCTCGGTCCCGAACCGGTGTCGCGTGTGAGCGACAGATCGCTCAGGTCGAGTCCGGTTACTGCTTCGGTGAAGACGATCGTGATCGAACCGACGGGCGTGTTGCGCGGGTCGGGCGAGATGTTCGTGATGTCGGCGGTCGGAGCGGTCGTATCGACGGACCACGTTTCGGACGTGTTGCTGCCGAGGATGTTCGCGGCGACGTCGATGATGCCGGACGACGCAGCGGTGAGCGTGAGTAAGTACGTTCCTTGCGTGCCGGTCAGGCCGCTCAAGTTGCCGAGCGTAAAGGTCACGCCGCCGTCGCTGCTGCTCAGCGTTTGCGAACCGGTGAGCAAGTTGCTGCCGCCGTTGCGGGTCAGCGTGAGGTCGGCGAGATCGAAGCCGGTGATTGCCTCGCTGAAGGTGATCGTCAGCGTGTTGACTGACGTGTTGCGTGGGTCGGGAGTGACCTCTTCGATGATTGCGCCGGGGGCCGTGCTGTCGAGCGACCAGGTGCGGGTCGCGTCGCTGAGCAGCGCGTTGCTCGATGCGTCGATGATGTCGGAATCGGCGGCGATCAGCGTCAGCAAGTACGTCCCTTGCAGGCCGGTGAGGCTCGTCAGATTGCCGAGCGTCCAAGTCGTGCCGCCGTCGCTCGACGACAGCGTTTGCGAGCCGGTCAGCAGATTCGCACTCGGTCCCGAACCGGTGTCGCGAGTCAGCGTGAGGTCGCTCAGATCGAAGCCGGTGATCGGCGTGCTGAAGGTGATTGTCACCGAATTGACCGCGCTGTTGCGTGGGCTGGTGACGGTCGAGATCGTCGCGGTCGGGGCGGTCGTATCGACGGTCCAGGTCTCCGTCGCGTTCGTGGTGAGCGCGTTGCTCGCGGTGTCGAGGATGCTCGATCCGCTCGCGGTGAGCGTCAGCGAGTAATCCCCTTCGGCTCCCGTCAACGAAGTCAGATTACCGAGCGTGTACGTTACGCCGCCGTCGCTCGACGTCAGCGTTTGCGTGCCGGTCAGCAAGTTCGAGCCGCCGTCGCGAGTCAGCTTCAAGTCACTCAGATCAAAGCCGGTGACCACTTCGGTGAACGTGATCGTGATTGAGCCGACCGCCGAGTTGCGCGGGTCGGGCGTGACGGCGGTGATCGTCGCGGTCGGGACGGTGAGGTCCGTCGTCCACGAGTCGCTCGCGTTCGTGGTCAGCGCGTTGCTTGCGGTATCGACAATGCCAGAACCGCTCGCGTTGAGCGACAGCACATAGTCACCCGCGCTCGCAGTGACGCTGCTGAGGTTGATCGAGTAACTCGAACCGCTGCCGCTGACCGACAGGCCGCTGATGTTGACCGGGATGCCATTGCGAGTCAGCGAGAAGTCGCTGATATCCACGCCAGTCACGCTCTCGTCGAACGTGATCGTGACGGTCCCCGCGTGCGTGTTGCGTGGATCGGGAGTCACATCAATCATGTCTGCTGTTGGCGCGGTAAGATCGATGACGAACGAATCGCTCGCGTTGCTGCTGAGCGCGTTCGTTGCTGTGTCCGCGATTCCGGAGCCGCTCGCGTTGAGCGTCAGCAGATAAGTTCCCGCAAGCGTCGTCACGCTGCTCAGATCGAGCGAGTAGCTCGATCCGCTGCCGCTGACCGAAAGACTGCTCAAGCTGACCGGGCTGCCGTTGCGAGTCAGTGTGAAGTCGGCGATGTCCACGCCGGTGACGCTCTCGTCGAAACTGATCGTGACCGTCCCTGCATTCGTGTTGCGCGGGTCGGGAGTCACATCGACGATGTTCGCTGTCGGTGCCGTCGTATCGACGACCCACGAATCGCTCGCGTCCGCTGCGAGCGCGTTCGACGCGGCGTCCGTGATCCCGGAACCGCTCGCCGCGAGCGAGAGCAAGTACGTCCCCGCCGTGCCGGTGATGCCGCTCAAGTTACCGAGCGTCCAAGTCATGTTGTCGCTGGTCGTCAATGTCTGCGAGGCGGTCAACAGGTCGCCGCCGCCGTTACGAGTCAGCACGAGATCGCCGATCGCGAAGCCGAGCACCGGTTCGCTGAAGCTGATCGTGATCGTGCTCACCGAGCTGTTGCGCGGATCGGGAGTCACGTCGATGATGTCGGCGGTGAGCGCCGTCGTGTCCATCGTCCACGACTCGATCGCGTTGCTCGCGAGCGCGTTGTTCGCTTGATCGACAATGCTCGAACCGCTCGCCGTCAGCGTCAGCACATACGCCCCTTGCGGCCCGGTGATCGTCGTGAGGTTCGTCAGCGTGAAGGTGATGTTGTCTGACGTCGTCAGCGTCTGCGATCCGGTCAGCAAGTCCGACCCGCCGTCGCGAGTCAGCGTCAGATCAGCCATGTTGAAGCTGCTCACCGCCTCGCTGAAGACGATCGTGATCGAGCCAACCGGCGCGTTGCGCGGATCGGGCGAGACCGCTGTGATCGAGACCGTCGGGACTGTCGCATCCATTCGCCACGCTTCCGTGTCGCCGGTCGCGAGCAAGTTGTTCGCGAGGTCCGCGACGCCGGACGAGGCCGCCGTTAGCGTCAGAAAGTAGTCGCCTTCCGCAGTCGTGATCCCGCTCAAGTTGCCGAGCGTATAAGTTCTGCCGCCGTCGCTGGTCGTCAGCGTTTGCGACACAGTCAGCAAGTTCGTGACGCCGCCGTCGCGCGTCAGCGTCAGATCGCTCAAACCAAAGCCAGTCACCGCCTCGCTGAAGACAATCGTGATCGTGCTCACCGCCGTGTTGCGCGGATCGGGCGTGACCGCCGTGATCACGACCGTCGGCACAATCTCGTCCGCGTCGGTCACCGCGACGACGAGGTTCTGCACGTCGGTGCCGAGGTTCCCGTCGTTCGCCGTCACCTGCACGTCGTAGAAATTGTTCCCGCCGTCGTCCCCTGGAACTTCAAAGTCCGGAGCCGACAAGAAGCTGAGCGCGCCCCCGGACGTGATTGTGAACAAGCTCGCGTCCGCACCGCCGGTGATCGAGAACGTCACCGTCTGCATCGGCGTGTCAACATCGGTCGCCGTGACCGTCAACACGGCGGTTGTGTTCTCCACAACGCTCGGCGTGGCGGTCGAGGTAATCGTCGGCGCGTTGTCGTCATCGATGATGCTCGTCACCACTTGCTGAGTCCCGTTCTCCAGCCCGTTCGTCACGCCGATGATGTCCACGAACACCGTCTCGCTGTTTTCCAACAGGCCGTCCTGAGTGGCCGTCACCGACATCGTACCGGTGAGAGTTCCCGCCGTAATCACGATCGTCGAACTACTCGCCGAGAAGTCCGTATCCAACACCCCCGACCCCGTGAACCCAACCGTCACCGTCACGTTCACGTCAGTGATCTGATTCAACGTGGCAGTCACCACCGCGATGCCGCCCGCTTCCACAATCGTGCTGTCATCAATCGACAACGAAACCGTCGGATTCGCCCGCACCCACGAATCGCTCGCATCAACCGCGATCACATTCCCCGCCGCGTCGCTGATCCCCGATCCGCTGGCCACCAGCGTCAAGACGTACGTCCCGACCGTGTTCGTTACGCTCGACAAATTGATCGAGTAACTCGTCCCCGACCCACCTACCGTCAACCCACTGATGTCCACCGAGTTCCCATCACGAGTCAACGTGAAATCCTCGATCCCCACACCAGTGACACTCTCCGTAAACGTCACCGCCACCGTCCCCGCATTCGTCGTCCGAGGATCTGGCGTGATATCCGTGATGTCCGCCGTTGGATTGAGCGTGTCGATCGACACGTTGTCCGAACCGGCGGACCCGGTGTTCCCCACGCTGTCCGTGTAGCTCGTCCCGACGCTGACCGAGCCGGTCGTCTCCACGCCGTTGGTCGCCGTGAACGTCGCGCTGAAGCTGTTCCCATCAATCGCCATGAACCCGCTGAGCGATCCGCCGCTGACGCTCAGATCACTGGCATCGAAGTCGAGCACATCTTCGCTGAACTCGAACGTCACGCTGCTGCTGTTGTCAGCATCATTGAGCGACGCATCCACAATGTTGACCGTCACCGTTGGATTGAGCGTGTCGATCGACACGTTGTCCGAACCGGCGGTCCCGGTGTTTCCCACGCTGTCGGTGTAGCTCGTCCCGACGCTGACCGAGCCGGTCGTCTCCACGCCGTTCGTCGCCGTGAACGTCGCGCTGAAGCTGTTGCCGTCAATCGCCGTGAACCCGCTGAGCGATCCGCCGCTGACGCTCACGTCGTTCACGTCGAAGCCGGTGACATCTTGGCTGAACTCGAACGTCACGCTGCTGCTGTTGTCGCTGTCATTCAGCGACGCATCGACGATGTTGACCGTCACCGTTGGATTGAGCGTGTCGATCGACACGTTGTCCGAAAGATCGG
>CAIJTL010001397.1 GCA_903823545.1 uncultured Planctomycetaceae bacterium | reverse complement strand
GTTCTTGATCAAGAATTGATTGGCACAATTCAACGCATTCACCGCAGACATAAACGTCGTCCGGTCCTTCGACCAGTGGGCCGACCTCACGGTAGCTCTTGCGACAGAAAGAACAGCTTGCGTTCTTTTTGCCGGTTGGACCACGCTTACTTGGACCTGACGTAAAATCTTTTCCAGAAGAGGCCATGTGGGTTCCTTCAACGCTGTCGGTCAAACCTCAACACCTTGGGACGGCGATCACGATCTTCTCGCCTGGTGAGGAGACAGCTTCCGTGCTCTCCTGGGAACTTCGTCAGGATCTCTGGGCGAGAGAGAACCCTGACAGAGACGCGCTGGGCAAGCGAGTCACCACGGATATCGGCACCACTCATGGCGGGGATCAGTCACTATTTGGATGAGAGGTCCCGACCGAATCACCGGCAGAAGGTCCGCTACCGGAAATGTCCTTCTGAGTTACCCCACCCGATTTCTTAAAAAGTTGCTCGCGAATCGTCTTGTACTCTGCCTCAGTCAATTCGCCTTGTTGATGAGCCTTCCGAAATTCCAGAAGTAGTTGCTCAGGCGAAGATTGCGATTGAGACTGGCCGCGAAACCATTCCTTCAACTTGATTACGATTGCAAACATGGCGACCACCGCCACAACCACCAAGACGATCCAGACCCAGCCGTGGCCTTTGGTGAATTGCGAAATCATTGTCTGAAATGTCATTCGTTTTGCGGCAAGAATCACCGGTCGCCCCTTTCATGTCGTTGATCGTCGCATCTGATCGGGATTATCAACGGCCACCGAAATCAGAACAAGACCGCTCGTCAGGATGAAACCACGACCCAATCGCGCTAGAATCCGCCACTCCATTTTTATCGCCAAGAATTTAAGGGCCCCCAATGAGTTCTCCTTCCGATCTGCAACGAGTTTTGGACTGCGGCATTGTCGCGATCATACGAGCAACTTCTGGCGACCAACTCGTGAATGTCGCACGCGCTCTTTACGAAGGTGGAATCGACGTTATCGAAGTGACCTTTACCGTGCCGAACGTTCTCGAAATTATCTCCGCAGTAAAAAAGGATCTCGGCAAAAAAATCCTACTCGGTGCAGGAACAGTCCTCGATCCGGAAACCTGTCGAGCGGCTTTCCTTGCTGGAGCAGAGTTTGTCGTTTCACCGTCGATCAACCTCGAAGTCATCAAACTCTGCAGACGTTACAGCAAGTTGGTCATGCCAGGTGCATTCACTCCAACGGAAATTGTGACCGCGTGGGAAGCTGGCGCAGACATCGTGAAACTCTTCCCGGCTGACTGTGTTGGGCCGAACTACCTCAAAGCGATTCGAGGTCCGCTTCCCCAAGTTCGCATTTTGCCAACCGGCGGCGTCGACCTAAAAACCTTGCCGGAATTCGTCAAAGCGGGAGCTTGTGCCGTTGGCCTAGGCAGCCAGCTCGTCGAGAAATCAGCCGTTGAGTCCGGCAACATGGATCGCATTAGAGACTTAGCCTCTCAATACGTGTCACTGATGAAGCAATGCCGCAGTGCAACGTAGATTTTCACTCTATGCTCGCATTTTTGAAGCCCGCCCTTTGGGGTCGGGCTTTAAATGTGCGTTGTTTAGAAGGTTAGGCTCTGGGACCTGCAACAGACCATCACAGATTACCTGTGTGGAAATATCAGCCGCGTCCTAACGTTCGCTTCAAGTCCTACGATGCTTGCCGCCGATACGGACGAGGAGGTTCGGTGCATCGCGCAGATGCTCCGTTTAATCGGCGTTTGCTGCCGAAAGACGGAACGCTCGCACCGACGTGGAGACGTCCGTATGAAACCGATTCTTCGTTGGATGATCTGTCTGGCCTGCTTACTGAGCACGGTACAAGCCGACGCGCAGCAATTGCCGAACCCGATCTTCACTAACCAACCGACCTTCCGGATTCCATTCCGTTTTGATCAAGCAGAAATGCGTCGGTTACAGGCAAAAGAAATCCGGCTGTTTCTCTCTCGAAATGGCGGACTTGATTGGCAACATGTGCAATCAGTGGCCCCCGACGCGAATCGCTTTGATTTCAAAGCAACCGCTGATGGCGAATTTTGGTTTGCCGTCCGAACGCTCGACGGACGCAATCAACTCCATCCGGATAACAACGTTAACGAACCGGGACTCATCGTTGTCGTTGATCGCCAAAACCCAGACCTCCAATTACTCCTTCAGCAAAACGAAACGGGAAAAGTCAGCCTTTCGTGGAGTGCCTCCGACGCGAATCTCGACCCAACCAAATTGGTCCTGGAATTCTCACAAGGGGGAACCGAGTGGCAACCAGTGAGTGTGAAGGCTCAGGCTGCTGGCCAAACCGCCTGGAGCGTGCCCGCTGGCGGACAAGTCTCTGTTCGCGGTTCAGTCGCTGACCGAGCAGGCAATGTCGGCTCGGCTCAAACAGCGGTCGTCGTGCAAGGTTCGGGACAACAGCCGATGAATCAACTTCCGATGGGGCAACAGCCACAGGGAGGTCCGATGCGTCGACGTCCAGACGCCGCCGATTACACGCAACCAGTTGCGGGAGCGAATCGAGCCCCGGAATTCCCGTCATCGAATCAATTTCCATTTGGCCCATCGGCAAACAACGGAGTCCCCCCTGCCCCCGGCGATCCGTTCTCTTCGTTTCCAACGCCGAATGCTCAATCTGCGCCGAGCCTTCCGAACTCAAATTTCCCGACGACGAAGTTCCCAACAGAAGCAAAAGCGACCAATGCGTTCCCGCCGCCAACGCCCATCGCATCCTCGTCTGGCCAAGGCCGAGTGAGCACGGCCGAATGGGGCATGAGCCGCAATCGCCTTCCTGCCAGTGGCCGCTTCCGCGCGGTGAAGTCGCATCGGTTTGAAATCAACTACCGAATCGACGATGTCGGCCCTTCTGGAGTCAGTGCGGTCGAACTCTTCGTCACACAAAACAACGGCC
>CAIJTL010001396.1 GCA_903823545.1 uncultured Planctomycetaceae bacterium | reverse complement strand
GCCACAAAGACATGGTCGCATCCTGTCGAACGGATTTGAGCCGCGAGCGACTCTGCCTGTTCGCGCTGGGAGCAAATTCCGAAATAGGAAGTTCCGCTGCCGCTCATTTGATGTCCGACAAACGGCAATTGATCGAATAAGCGTCGCAAGCGAACCACGTCCGAGTTCAATTCCTCGGCGGGTGATTGCAGTGCGTTGAACAGTCGGGATGCAGCCAGACTGAGCCGGCCAGCGTAAAGAGCGTCAACAAGCGGGCGAACCGAATGTGGTTCGGTCGTGGGGCGGCACTGACGAAAGACGGCCGCCGTCGAAAGCCCGCTCGCAGGTTTAGAAATCACAAAATGCAGTCTCATCGGTTGTGCCAAAGGTTCGATCAACTCTCCCCGACCACGACAAATTGCTGCGGGGGTTTTCATTAAGAAGAATGCCACATCACTCCCAAGTTGAGCCCCCAACTCAAGCAACCGCCTGCCTGTCAGGCCTAATTCCCACAGACGATTCAGCGCGACCAAGGTTGCCGCACAGTCACTGGAACCGCCCGCCAATCCCGCAGCCAATGGAATGCGCTTCGTCAAATCGATACGGACTCCGCGACGAGTTCCGCTGACCTTTCGCAATAACTCAGCAGCTCGAACCACTAAGTTGTCTGCACCTGTCGGCAATGGTCCCGGCGAACATTGTGGTGTTCCTGCCCAACGGCAAGTCAGCAGTATCGGCAGCGAACTGTCATTCGCTGAATCACACTCGATTGATCGCGAAACCGCAGACTGAGCCGGAAGACTTTCCTCCGTAAACTGCAACGTGTCGTAATGTCCGACGGTCATCATGAGCGTTTCTAACTCGTGGTACCCGTCTGGTCGTTTCCCCAATATCTCAAGAAACAAATTCAGCTTGGCGGGGGTGTGAACAACTAGCGTTCGGCCTTGTTGCCTCAGAAGCATGGGCCACACATCCCGTGAGCCGTTTAACAAGAACTGTTCAATGACGCGTCGAAACCGTGGTCAAACCATTTCGAAATCAAGAGGCGATCGTCAGTACCTTCCGTGTTCGGAGAGACTCAAGCAATCTTAAGCCACTCGCGGAAGGGCGCAATGCCAGACGGCATCGTTGAAGAACTTTCCCCTCAAAACTCCATGACTGGAGCGAGGATGCTATGAGTCGCGCGCGCGACCGTCAAGATGGCTTTACACCGGCTTGTCGAGCAATTCGCTTGAAACGGCGAGCTTTTTATGGCGACTTCGTTCGATGGCTAACACAACACAGCCGTCAGACATTAGTGCAACGACTCCATCACCAACCCTCGCGTCCAATTGGTGCGACCACATTCGCTGACTGCAGCTCAGTTCCGGATGATACTCAGGCGGGAGTCCGTAATTCTGTGAGCCCTGAAAAGCAGAAGCCCAGCATTTCTAAAAAAATGCTGGGCTTCGTATTGTCTTGAACGACGTCATGAACTGCCGATTGTCAGCAGCGTCATCGTCGGATGATTTTGCTTCGGGAAAGGCTGGGACGCCCGGTGGTGAGGTCTTTGACTTTCTCTTTGATCCGGGAGAGGAAGCACCAGGACAACCCGAGTCCAACGACGGCCAGAGCCCCTTGAAACGCCATTTCAGATGACGATCCCAAGAACTGAAGGATGTTTTTTTCTTGTTCTTCACCGGCGGCTTTGAATGCTGACTTTCCTGCGGGTGTCGGGTTATTGGCTTTGTCTCCCATTTTGGAAAACAGAGTTTCGCCCGGCTTGTTCTTGCTGGAAGAGGATTTCGAGGAGGACTCTTTCTTACCAGCAGAGGACTTCCCCTTCTGCGGCTTGGAATTCACGGTATCGAGCGAGTCGGCAGTTGCTTTAAACGCGTCTTTGGTTGCGCTGCTGACGTCCAAGATGTTTGGAATTTGTCCGAATTGCAGTGCAGGAACAAGGACTGCAATGCCTGCGATTTGACTCAACATTAAGCTCATGAAAGTACCTTTCAGTCTCGTTTTCGGAGTTCAGGGGCGACCCAGCGAGGAATTGGAATTCGACAACGAGGCATCAGCCAGCATGCCGCATGATGCGAATGTAGCTCACGTTTTTCCGATGCGCGGCCCGGATGTTTCAAATCCGGTGTTCGAGCCGTTGTCCGACTAGTCGGCACTTTGATCAAAAGCGAACGTCCGATGATGGGTTTTGTGCAATGCTCGATATTTCTCTCATTGCCGAGAGCAATCCTGCCGTTATGGTTGAAGCGGCGATGCTGATTCACCTCTTCAAGTCGTCTTTCCTCGCGACGCGATCTGGCAACACATCTCTGATCAATCTCGCCGCAACCTGTCCTCGCAGTTCACGTCGATGTTGATCGCCACACCCACTGCCGGAGTGTTCGCAGTCGATCCTCCTCCGGCCGTTCGTGCGTGCATTCTTTCCGATTCAAGCCTTTTTCTGGCTCCGGGAGGTGTCGCATGGCAACTTTCATTTCACGATCAATTGATCGCAGCGAACGAGAATCCGCACCGTGGATCGCTCACTATCCGGAAGGTGTTCCCACGACGTTGGACATCCCGGAAATTCCTGCGTGGGGCTTTTTGGCCAACACAGCGGAGCGTTTTCCGCATCGCATTGCCTGCCATTACTACAAGCAACATCTGACGTATGCCGAAGTGTTCGAGCAGGCTCGGCGAGTCGCTTCGATGCTGATTCGATACGGCGTGCGGCCAGGTGATCGAGTCGGTCTGTTGCTCCCGAACATGCCGGAGTATTTATCGGCGCTCAACGGGATTTGGATGGCGGGCGGGATCGCTGTTGCACTCAGTCCACTGAGTGTTCCTGCGGAAGTTTCGGCAATTATGGCCGCGACCGAATGTCGTTTGGTTATTTCGCTCGATCTGCTCGCGCCGTTGGTGCTTAAGGGAAGTTATCGGCCACAGCACATTTTCTTCACGAGCTTACAGGACCGGCTCCCTGGCTGGATGCGATTGGGCTACGCATTCGCTCGGATGAGACGACTTGGCTTCTGGCCTCCCGCCGATGGTCCGAATCAACACGACTTCAAAGACGAGCTGACTGCCAGCCGACCGCTTCACAACCCGGCAGCACCGGCGTCCCTTCACGATCCGGCATACGTCTTGCCGACGGGAGGGACGACCGGTGCGCCCAAGGCAGTCACTTTGAGCCATCGCAATCTGGTGGCAAACGCGAGCCAGTGTGTCGCCTGGGCTCGGAATGAAGTTGGACAGCACACGATGCTTTCTGTGTTGCCATATTTTCATAGTTACGGTCTCACGAGCAATCTGATGTGTGGAACGGCACTCGCCGCGACACAAGTCATGTTGCACCGATTCATTCCGCGCGTGGTGGTGAAGCTCATCGAAGAACATCAACCGACGATTTTCAACGCGGTTCCGGCAATGCTCTCGTCGCTGAATGACATCTTCCGAAATCAACCGCTGCGCACGAAGGAGATGAAGTACGTGCAGGTCGGCGGCGCACCGCTCGATCCACGTTTGGCAGAAGAGTTTCGTCGTCACACGCATGCTCAAGTAGTCGAAGGTTATGGACTGTCTGAATGCAGCCCGTGCGCGACCGCTGGTCCGTTAGATGGAACAGCTCGCAATGGCGCGATCGGACTGCCGCTTCCCGGCACGGAGATTCGCATTGTCGATGTCGAAACGGGAGAACGCACACTGCCCCCCGGTGAGGTCGGAGAGCTCACCGTTCGGGGGCCACAAGTCATGCTTGGTTACTGGAACAACCCGACCGCGACCGCTCAGGTCATTCGCGACGGGTGGCTGTTTACCGGCGATATGGGAATGTGCGACGATGACGGCTTCTTCAAGCTTGTCGATCGCAAGAAGGAATTGATGATTACGTCGGGCTTCAACGTTTATCCG
>CAIJTL010001395.1 GCA_903823545.1 uncultured Planctomycetaceae bacterium | reverse complement strand
GAGACACGCAGCATCAGGCAACTCGGCCGACATTTCGTGGTGATCGGTGATGATCAATTCGAGACCGAGTTCTTTCGCTAACGCTGCTTCGGTCACGCTGCAAATGCCGCAATCCACTGTGACAATCAGCCGGTTCGGATCTTCTTCGTGAAGCTGTCGCATCGAATCGCAGTTGAGCCCATAACCTTCGTCGAGCCGATGCGGGATGTAGTAATCAACGGTCGCTCCGGCGAGACGCAAGCAGTGCCACAAGATGCTCGTCGATGTGACGCCATCGACGTCGTAGTCACCGTAAATCGTGATGCGTCGACCGGATTTCACTGCCGCAACAATGCGATCGGCAGCCGCCGAGAGATTCGGCATCAAGTCCGGCTCGTGCAGATCGTTGAGCTTGGCTTGCAAGAACGTCGAAGCCGCAGATTCCGACGAGTGTCCTCGCGCGGCAAGCACCTGCGCGACTAACGCTGGTAACTTCAATTGCCGTGACAAATCCTTAACCGCACCCGCATCATGCGGAGCGAACCGCCAAGACTTTGGCATCGTCGATCCTTCTTAGAAATTTAGGCGATCTGTCGTTCTTGCCTTTAACAGGATTCCAACAGTGGACAGACCACAAAGGCACGAAGGCACGAAGGCACAAAGAACTCTGCTGTGTCGATTTATCGTTCTTTGTGCCTCCGCGCCTTTGTGGTTGTTTCCTCTTGTTCGACAGAAATTGGGGAGGTCCGAAATCAACCGATCAACCGAGTAAGATGCTCGATCAACTCAGTCGTCCCGACGGTTGCTTGTTCGCGGGTGATGAGATTTTTGACCTGCCAGTGACCGGCGGCGAACTCGCGATCACCCGCGATGACTCCGATTTTGAAACCTTTGCGACTCGCGTATTTCAACTGTTCGCCAATGCTGACCGCTTCGGGATAAACCTCGGATGCGATCCCGGCGGCTCGGAGTTCGCGAGCGACTCGGTGATAGTCGCCGAGATGATTCGCATCGAAGTACGCGATCAAAACCTTCGCCGGCGTCGATGCCGCTTCGACCATTCCGAGCTCTTCCATTGCCGCCAACAGCCGATCGAGACCGAGGCTCGCACCAACACCAGGGAGCTTTTGCGTCGTGAAGAGTTCGGCCAAGTTGTCGTACCGTCCGCCGGAGCAAACGCTGCCGATGCCGGGGAGATCGCCGAGGAAGGTCTCGTAGATCGTACCGGTGTAGTAATCGAGTCCGCGCGCGATCGAGAGATCGAGTTCCACTCGTTCGGAATTCGCTCCGGCTTGAGCGACGGTTTTGAAGAGTTCCGTCAGCCGAGCCACACCCGTCAGGCCGACGTCGCTTCCCGCAAGTTGTGTTTCCAACTTGGCGAGGATCGCCGACGGTTCCCCTTTGAGTTCTGCGAGTGAGAGAACTTCGCCCGCTTGTTCGGCTGTCGCACCGACTCGTTCGACCATTTCCGCGATCACTTTTTCGCGACCGATCTTCGGTAACTTGTCGAGCGATCGCAGAACGCCGGACGCTTTATCCGCGAGGCCCAGCTTCTCCAGCAACCCGTTCAACACGAGCCGGTTGTTGACTCGAATCGTGAACTTGGAAAAGCCGAGCCGGTCGAACAAGTCGTGAATCACGAGCAGTGTTTCAATATCGGCGGCATTCGATGTCGTGCCGATCGTGTCGAAGTCGCACTGCATGAATTCGCGATAACGACCTCGCGATGTATTCTCGCCACGCCAAACACTTCCGATGTGGTATCGTTTGAACGGCATCCCAATCTCGTGGTAATGCTGTGCGGCGAAACGAGCTAATGGGACGGTCAGATCAAATCGCATCGCGACATCGCGATCTCCTTGGTCGATGAATCGAAATATTTGACGATCCGATTCTTCGCCTCCTTTGCCAAGGAGTATCTCGCTGAACTCCAACGCGGGCGTGTCGATCGGTGAGAAGCCGTAGCTGCGATAGACCTGCCGAGCAGTGTCGATCAGCTTTTCTCGTGCGATCATGGCACTTGGAAGATAGTCACGAAATCCCTTGAGCGTACTGGGCTTGATAATGCGGCGGTCCATGTGGCGAACTGTCAGTGAAAAGAGAATTGGGGGGAATTTGGTAGCGCGGCAAAGCCGCAAAAGAAAAGTACGACGGACTTCCAGTCCGT
>CAIJTL010001394.1 GCA_903823545.1 uncultured Planctomycetaceae bacterium | reverse complement strand
GGAAACAACTCCTGCTGCGGAGTAATTTTTCTGCGCGTCTAAATGAGCAGCGGGTATTTCTCGAAGGTCGGAGCGAGAGTTTTCTCGATCACTTTTGAACTCGTGTGCTCTTCGTTTTTTCATTTGGCGAAGTATCGTGTTTCGTTTTTCCAACCGAAAACTGGAGCGAAGCGATGCGCAGGATTTGGAACAAGTTGTTCGGGGATCGCGGCGAGCGAGCAGCCGTGAAATATCTGAAGAAACTTGGATTTCGAATCGTTGCTCAGCAGTACTCGACCCCTTGGGGCGAACTCGACATCGTCGCCATCGACGGCCAGGTGATTGTTTTTGTCGAAGTTAAAACTCGCAAGACAATCGTCGCTGGCCACCCGTTCGAGGCTGTGACTCGCGAGAAGCAAATGAAGCTGACTCGAATGGCGCTCGCCTATTTGAAGCGGTACAAACTTCTCGATTACTCAGCTCGGTTTGATGTCATTTCAATCCTTTGGCCCGATGAGAGTCGAACACCTGAAATCACTCACATCTGCAACGCGTTCGAGCCAGTTGGCAAGTGGCAATTCTTTTCTTAACGCGAATCACGCTCAACTTTTTCAACTTCTCTCACGCAAGAATTGCGATCCTCCGAGTGTGGGGGTATATAACGATTCGAGCTTTGCTGTGCGTTTGAGTGGAGTTGCTGCTGTGTCTGCAATGCAGAAGATCCTGTTGTTTAGCCCTCACCTCGATCAAGTTTCGGCCTTGGCTCAGCAGTTGAACGATCGCTTTCGTGTCGTCTCTGCAAAAACTGTCGAAGAAGGAATTCAACACCTCCGTGAAGGAAACTTTTCGGGGGTGTTTTTATTTGGCGACGTGACAGAAGCAGCGAGTGCTCTCGTGTGCGGCAGCGGACTTCTCGAACAATTACCCGGAGGATATGCGCTTGTCGATCTCGATGAGCAAATCATCTGGAGTAACACTTCGCTCAAACGAATTGCAGGCATCGATTCAATCGAAGCCAAGAAGTTCTTTGATGTCCTCGGCTCACCCAAGATTCTGGGACCGGACTTCATGCCTTTCAACACAGCGATGGCGACTGGTGAAACAGTCCGGACAACCATCCAAGTTGGTGACAAGGCGTATTACGAATTGCAGGTGACGCCGGTCTTTGAACAGTCTCCGGATTGCCCGACTTCGCTGATCGCGATCATTCGCGACATGACCGCAGAGATCACTGAACGCGAGCAACTGCGTGCCATCTACCAAGCTGGGTTAGCACTTGGGGATTTGACACCGCAAGAAATCCTCGAGATGGATCTGCCTCAGCGCAAGGAGTTGTTGAAATCCAAGATCGTGCATTTCACGAAAGACTTGCTGCAATTCGAGACCGTCGAGATTCGCTTGCTCGATAAGAAGACGAAGCGGCTTTGTCCGCTGCTGGTTTACGGAATGGAGCGAGAGGCCGTCGAACGCGAACTGTTTGCAGAAACTCATGACAATGGTGTCACCGGCTACGTTGCAGCAACTGGTAATGGCTATCTCTGCCTCGATACATCCAACGATCCGCTTTACCTCGTCGGCAACGCGGCTGCGAGGAGCTCTCTCACTGTGCCACTAAAGCGGCACGACGAAATCCTCGGTACCTTCAACGTTGAAAGCTCGCGACAAGATGCCTTTAACGAAAAAGACAAAGAGTTCTTGGAATTGTTTAGCCGCGAAGTGGCGATCTCGCTCAACACCTTGGAACTCCTCGTTGTGCAGCGAACTGCCGCCGCCAATGAAAGCACGTCTCGAATTCTGCAACGAGTGGCACAACCTGCTGACGACATTTTGGTGGATGCGTCCAAGCTGATGGAGCGATTCATCGGCATGGACCCTGAAGCGATCGCGAGCCTGAAACGCATTCTCAAACACACTCGGCAAATCAAGCAATTGATCCAAGCGGTCGGACAAGAGATTACGGCACCCGGCGATTTACCGAATGCGGCTGCGGTGACCGCTCGCCCATTGTTGCAGGGCCGACGAATCTTGGTTGTCGACAATGATGACTCCGTCCGCGAAGCCGCTCGAAACTTGCTCGGGCAGTTTCATTGCGATGTCGAGACAAGCCATTGTGGGGAAGAAGCGTTCTCAATGGCGAAGGCGGCTCACTATGACCTCGTTTTGGTTGATATCAATTTGTCCGATATGACCGGGTTTGAATGTTTCAGCCAA
Organism: uncultured Planctomycetaceae bacterium; assembly: GCA_903823545.1. GTDB lineage: Bacteria > Planctomycetota > Planctomycetia > Planctomycetales > Planctomycetaceae > SXKJ01. Next base: position 498 of record CAIJTL010001394.1, on the reverse strand, counting down.
CTCAAACAAATCCGTGAGAACTTACCAATCGTTTTAATGACGGGCTTCGGCTACGACCCCGGCCACTCGATTGTGAAAGCGAGACAAGCGGGGCTTAAGCACGCGCTCTATAAACCATTCCGGCTCGACCTATTACTCTCGACGGTCGAAGCGGCACTAACCCCGCCGCCAGAAGCAAGTCCTGCGGTTTCGTAGCGGTCATTGATCGTTGGCTCGTTGTGTGGCAGAAAAACACAAATCCTACGATTACTGCTTAATAACCGTGACGAATACCGGCTCCGCGGAGAATGTTGTCTTCACGACGAAGTTCAGCGAGATGTTCGCCGTCAGGCCGATCAGTTGGCGTTCGACCGGAGCGGCCTCTTTCGACGCAATCAGTGTGATCGTTCCTTGTGTCGTTCCGTTGCTAAGCAGTGTCTTGCTCTTGTTGCCGTCGAGCGTCACACCCGGCGGGAGCGTGTCGGCAAAGAGCGAGAGATGCGTCATCGTCACGTCGAG
>CAIJTL010001393.1 GCA_903823545.1 uncultured Planctomycetaceae bacterium | reverse complement strand
CCGCGATGTCAATTCCACCGTCAAAATGGGAGCGAGTTTGACGATCGCTGGTGGTGCTGGCGGAAGCATCTTCAGCAACTACGTGGTGAATGGCCGAACCGTCACGTTGATCTCTGCTGAAGCAATCGCCAACGACGCCGACGACGTCATCCAATTGAACAGCATCAATATCGACCTCAAGGGAGGGAACGATGACCTCGACATTGATCTCTCTGGCGGCGAAGGAATTGTTGGATTCAAGCTCACTGGAAACCTGAGCGTGAATATGGGTAGCGGCAGCGACGACGCAATCATCGAATACGACGACATCAACCTGGAGGTCGTCGGTAACACAACAGTCACTCTCGGTAATGGAGAGAATGAATTTGAACTTTATGACAATGAACTTGACTCAATTCTTAAGCTGAATGCTTTGACGATCACCGGCGGTACCGGCACTGATGAAATTTATGTCGATGTGTTTAATGCCACAATTGCTGGCGACGTCAACATTACGACAAGTCTTGGCCAGGACGAGGTTTCTCTTGAGTTCACATGAGTCTCGGTGCTTAACAAGAAGCTCACCATCTCCACCGGAACAGACGAGGATGAGGTTTCGCTGAATCAAGACGACAACACACCGACTAGTGAGAGTAATGTAGGTATCAGCGAAGGCTTTGGCCTTGAGATCAAGGGGGATGTGAGGATCGATACGGGGGCTGATAGCGACTTGATATCGTTTAATCAGGACAATGGCGACGAAAATTTCGAGGACTCTGACGGTTTCCGCGATGTCAATTCCACCGTCAAAATGGGAGCGAGTTTGACGATCGCTGGTGGTGCTGGCGGAAGCATCTTCAGCAACACTTTTGACTTTCTCGAAGTGGTCGGCGCGCTGAAGGTTGATGGGGGTGACGGAGCGGATGAGTTCTATTTCGGAAATGTATTTGAGGGCTTTTCTTTCTTTGAGTTTGGATTCTTCGATCGCTTCAACGAGGACGCCGTCCTTGTCGTTGGTGGCGATACCACGATCACCACGGGAGTCGATGCGGATATCGTCAGCTTCCTGGGCGATACCGTCTCGCTGCTTGGCAACGTGACCATCAACACCGGGACTGGCTCGGATGAAGTGAGTTTCGAGTCTGAAGTCGTCGAGATCGGCAACTTCCAGACAGAGCTTCCGGTTGCGAAGACTCTCAGGATCAATACCGATACGTCACACGACCACGTCATCTTCGATACGGAACTCTTTGCGACCGGCAACGTGGAAATCAACACCGGTAACGACGAAGACTACGTCGATATCGAATTTGAAGAGTTCTTCAGCGAAGAAACATTCGCTTCTTCAATCAGTGAGGACGATGGCAACAGCATTCTAGGATCGCTGAGGATCAACACGGGTGCGGATGATGATGGCGATGAAGTCTTTATCAGATTCGACATGGACTACGGCATCAAAGGGAACTTGGAAATCGCGACCGGTGACGGTAGCGACTACGTCGAAGTGGTCGGTGCCGAAGGTGTGGCCGTTATTCGTGGCGACCTGAAACTCGACACGGGAGCCTCCAGTGATATGGCAGCGCTGATTGCCGAGGACGGTGACATCATCGTTAAAGGAAACCTCGACGTGAAGTTGGGAGGCGATGACGACTGCTTCGTCGCCGGGTCGAGCGATGTCATTCTTGACAATGAGTTCCAGGATGCCAGTTTTGTCGTGGAGAAGAACACCACAGTACTGGGTGGTGCGGGAGACGACGCCATCACTCTGGCTGGAATTGAGACCGGAACCGAAATGACCAATGGCAATTTGACGGTCAGCGGCGAAGACGGAGATGACGTCATTGGCGGAACCGGCCTGAAGATCACCGGCAACTTGGTGGTCAACGGCGGTAAGGGCAACGACCTGATCGGTGCCGGAAACTCCGAGTTTCACTCCTTCACCGTCGATGGAACCACAACGGTCGATGCTGGCGAAGGAAACGACACCGTCTTGGTCAGGTCGGTCACATTCAACGGCAACATCAATGTTCAGCTTCAAGCTGGCAACGACAACCTCGCCGCCGTCGACCTGACAACTGGCGAAGATGTTTCCAGTGTGGTCTTGAACGGCGGGGCCGGAACCAACCTCAAGGCCACCGACGAACTCACCGGTGCGACCGTGACTAACTTCAGTGCCGACCCTTATGAAAATGCTGAGGCCGATGGAGATTTGCTGGCCGACATATTGTTCGACTGCATCAATCACTTCGACTTCTTCGATAGATAGTTTGCAGCGAACTTGTCGTTTGACCCGAAAGGCCCAGTGAACACACTCACTGGGCTTTTTTTATAGATGGCCTCGCCCAGCCTGGACTGCGGCAGCCCGCTGCCGCTTTCCATCCAACAGTCTGCTGTTGGATGACTTCGACCCTCAATTTCTTCAGCAGCAAGGCTGCTGAAGGCAAAGCGGCAGCGGGGCTGCCGCAGTCCAAGGGGAGTTGGCTCGTTGGAGACTGCTCGAACTCGGTCAGAGAGACATCGCTTCCGCTCGAATTCAGATAACCTTTCGCCTAACGGTCGTGTCAGTCGCGCGGAGTCTTTCGGCGGAGGTCAGCCTGCCTGGGAGAACCACATGAGGTAGCAGACGGTTCATCGCGTTCAGGGGGCAAATTTGACGATTCCCTGCTGGCAGCCACTTCGTGGGCTGAGTAGCGTGGTCGAAAACCGGCAGAAGCTGCCGAGACGCCAGCTTGGGAATTGCGAATGCCATTCTCAGCACCAGCACTCAACGAACCGTGCGGCAGGGAGTTCCTCCGATGAAATTTTGGACGACAAGAAACCGTAGACGCCAGGCTCAACGATCCCCGTGGCAAATACTGTTGGAGCGTTTGGAAGACCGGACCCTGATGACCGCTCCGACCGTCGCTAATTCGATCGCAGATCAGAGCGTCGCGTTCACAACTCCATTTCAACTGTCGGTGCCCTCGAACACGTTCGTTGATGCTGACGCAGGAGATACGCTGACGCTTTCAGCGACCGGAGTTCCGGCATGGCTGACGTTCGTTGCGGGAGGAGCTTCCGCTAATCCCACGGGGACTTTTTCAGGAACGCCGACTGCGTCAGATGTGGGAACCTTCAACATCACGGTCACGGCAACTGATAGCACAGCGTCTACCGTTTCAGACACGTTCAAAATCACCGTCCTCGCCAATGCAGTGCCGAGCTTTACCAAAGGTGCAAATCAGACGGCATTGGAAGATGCCTCAGCACAAACCATTGCCAATTGGGCTACGAATATCAGCCAAGGTCTTGACGAATCTGGCCAGACGGTGAATTTCCTGATCGGCAGCGACAACCCCGGTTTGTTTAGCGTGCAGCCGACAATTGCGGCGAATGGAACACTGACCTACACACCCGCTGCCAACGCAAACGGAACAGCCAACGTCACCGTTTCCCTTCACGACAATGCCGGTACAACGAGCGGTGGCGTCGACACCAGCGCGTCGCAGACCTTCACGATCACAGTCGCGTCAGTGAACGACGAGCCGAGCTTCATGAAAGGTGCGGATCAAGGAGTTCCGGGAAAATTGATTCTGGAAGATTCTGGAGCACAAAGCGTCGCCAATTGGGCGACGGCAATTAACTCCGGAACGAACGAAGCGACTCAGACCGTCGATTTCCAACTGAGCAACGACAACAACGCGCTCTTCAGCGTGCAACCAGCGATTTCACCAACCGGCACGTTAACTTACACGCCCGCGGCGAACGCCAGCGGCTCGGCAACAGTGACCGTTTTGATTCACGACAACGGCGGGACAGTCGGTGGCGGTGACGACACAAGTGCCACTCAGACTTTCACAATTACGATTACCCCTGTGAATGACGTCCCCAGCTTCACCAAGGGCCAAGATCAAACTGTGTTGGAAGATGCTGGACCACAAAGCATCCCCAATTGGGCGACCAACATCAGTGCTGGCACCAACGATGCGGGACAGGTCGTCGATTTCCAACTTTCTAATAACAACGTTGGACTCTTCAGTGTCGCACCAGCGATTTCGCCGAACGGAACGCTGACCTATGCACTGGCACCCAATGCGAGTGGAACGGCGACGGTCACAGTTCTGATACATGACAACGGCGGCACGGCCAACGGCGGCGTAGAAGTCAGCGCGTCTCAGACCTTCACAATCACAGTTGCGGCTGTGAACGACGTACCGAGCTTCGTTAAAGGCCCGGATCAAAAAGTGATCGTCAACTCGGGGGCACAGACCGTGACGAGTTGGGCGACGGGCATTCTTGCGGGGCCGGCGGATGAATCGTCCCAGACATTGAACTTCATTGTGACGACGGACTCCCCAGCATTGTTCAGCGCTCCGCCAACAATCGCCGCGAATGGCAATCTGACTTACACGCCTGCCACGAATGCGAAGGGGACGGCGACCGTCACAGTTAAAATTCATGATAATGGCGGGACAACCAACGGCGGTGCGGATACCAGCGCGGCTCAGACATTTACGATCACGATCGGAAATGGCCCGCTTCCTGTCGTGGCGAATGTCGCCTACACCGCCAAAGGAAACGCACGTTTGCGAGCGTTCGTTGTCGACGGCTTGTTGACTGTGCAGATCAATGGAGTTCCCTATCCAACCTACGCGCCAGAGGGGATCAAGTCGCTGACGATCAACGGTGGCTCGCGGAATGATGAGATTGATTTGAGTGGACTGACTTTCGCGAAGTATCCGCTATTGAAGACTGTGAAGATCAATGGCGGTGCGGGAAATGACCGGATCGTTGGGTCATTCGAGAATGATTCGATTGATGGCGGATCGGGGAATGACACGCTGACGGGTGGGTTTGGTAACGACACGCTCATTGGAAATGCTGGAACCGATCTGCTGGTTGAAACAGCGGACGCAAATCTCACGTTGACGAACACGACTCTCACAGGTGGATTGGGAAGCGACAAGTTGTTGACTATCGAAAACGCTTCGCTGACAAGCGGAGATAGTGGCAACATCTTCGATGCCAGCGAATTCACGAAAGGTGCAGTCACGCTGATAGGCGGCGCTGGAGGCGACAACCTCATTGGCGGTTCAGGCAATGATGCGATTTCTGGACGGGACGGAGACGATACGCTGACAGGCGGACTTGGTCATGACACGCTGTTGGGAGGCTTTGGCTTTGACTCGCTCAGAGGTAACGCAGGTAATGACATCCTGATCGGTGGCTTCGATGACGACGACATTGATGGCGGGCCGGGAACAGACACAGAAGTCGGCGGCCAGGGTGGTGCATCGCGCGGTGGAAGTGGAGAGGAAGATTCCGGAGACGTCATCACATCCGCATTCATCAACGAGGCGTTTAAGAAGCTGTTCGCGTTTGAGTAGTTCAACTTCCGAGTTGAAATCCGCTCGACGGATTCGGTGGGGGTGTGCCACAATCCGTTCAGCCGCCGCCGACCATTGGCACGAATTCAGAATCGGAGCTAACTCCAATGCGCAAAACTCTTGTTAGTTCCAAACGTCCAAACAAAAAGACGCGGACACGTCCGCAAGCAGTGGTCCGTCCAAATCGCTCGCAAGCCTGGGAACAGTTGGAGCAACTTTGGAAAACGACAACTGTGCTGACTGAGGGCGATCGCTTAACCCGATCGCAATTGCATGAGCGCCGTTGTGACCGGTCTTCTGATCGAGTTACGGTTCGTTGACCGAAGGTCTCATCTTTTGGACGGCATACCTTCTTCGACAGCAGGGCTGTCGAAGGGAAAGCGGCAGCGGGGCTGCCGCAGTCCAAGGGGGTTTTACGGGAACAGGATTTCTAGGCCGAGGCGGCCGCCGTGCAGGATGACGTTGCCGTGGGTTTGTAGGTTGAGGACTGCTCCGGGTGTTGGCTCGCTGGAGACGGCTCGCACTTGGTCGGGGGCGAGGGCAAGGCCGTTGAGGAAGATCACCTCATAGGCGGTGAAGACTCGGATGTTCTTCGTGACGAACGCCCGGCTCGTGAGGCCGAGGTGTCCAGCGAAGGCCGCGCCGTTGTTCGAGGCATTGAAGCTTCGCGAATAGGTGGTCTTGTCGTTTTGAGCGTCGGCATAACGCTCAGTAATGCTTCCGCGTGCGGCGTTGCGATAAATGCCCGCCTTCGCAAAGCCACCGAGTTCCCAGAAGTCCGATTCGATGAAGACGAAGTCGGCAGTGGCTTGGACACCGTGTAGTTGATTGACGACGCTGGAGTTCGATGAGAAGAGCAGAACGTCAGGAGCGGTCACGGGAGCTGATGTCGAACCATCACTGAAACCATTCGCGAGCGGAGTGGGTGGTGCCGGAGTTGTCACTGTGAAAACAGACGTGAGTCCCGCCCCTGTCAAAGAGCCATTCGAGAGTCCTTGGTCTGACGTTCCCGCGTCGGCGGGTATAGGAATCAAACCGGAATCAGCCGCACCAAACTCGCCTGAGATTCGAGTTTGTCCCAACTCATTGAACTGAAAATTGCGATAGCCAAGTCCAAAGCGAATCCAACGTCCTGGTTGCGGACGTTTCTTGAAGTTGACTTCGATGTCCTGCAAATCGGAGGTGTAATACGTGGAGAATTTCGCTCCTGCTTTGAGGTACTCCAGCTCGTTTGCTTCTGCGGCCGAGTTGGCGGCGGCATTCATCGGCGAAAAATAAGTATTGCCAGTGATGAAGTTCGGATCGTTACCGATATCGACCGCCGTTTGTGCTGCGGGAATTGCGGCTCCGAAAGCAGTGGG
>CAIJTL010001392.1 GCA_903823545.1 uncultured Planctomycetaceae bacterium | reverse complement strand
GGCAACTTGTCGAGCACTTTTTCGAGCGGGGTGATAACATTCATTTCGCTGGCTCCGTCTGCGATACGGGGACTAGCTGGCGGCTCCGGTGACTCGGAGCCGTCGCTTTTGGTGGGGCGTTAGAAAAACTCGATGACTCCGACTGTCTTCCGCCGCGGTCGCGCCTTCTGCGGTGCGACTGCCGATCGCCTCTGCTCGAATACGGCGAGGTCAGCGGGCGAGATGCGCCAACGCGGGCGGCCGATCAGACTCGCGGCCACGTTCGTAGCACGGAGTTCGCCGCTGCGAATCCACATCAGCACTTTCGTGCTATTGACTCGGAACTGTTCGGCGACTTCCGGCGGTGTGAGATAGCGGCTCATTGCGCCACCTCCTGCCGTTGATTGCCTTCGCCGTCAGCTAGTTCGGTCGCGGCCAGTTCGCTGACTTTCAGCAGGCGGCGAAGCACGTCAGCCTCGCGGAGTCGGCGGCTCAGGGCGGCACGAACATCTCTTGGCCTCGGAAGCGTGAGCAAAGGATCGGCGGCGAATGTCGTATCGTGGGGCGTCATCGTGCATGTTCCTTGTGGTTCAGGACATGCAAGACACTGTGACAATCACCACGAGCAGAACGCGGGCGGAACGCGAGCATTTTTGCCCACTGTTACTCTGGCATCTGCTCCAACTCGGCCTTTCGCAATTTGACCGAAAGCTTCACTTTGAACGGGAAGCCATGCGTTTGAAAGAATTGGTTGGCGTCGCGACGGACGGAACCAAGTCGATTGGAAGTAACGTAATCACCTTCGTGTTCGTCAAACACTGGCTCCGCTAAATCGTCCCATGTCGATGTTCGATCAATGGCCTTCCAGAGATGCGAAACGAGTTGAAAGGAATCGGGTCGCAAACCTGTCTTCTCTTTTTTTTGCCAGCGAAAGCCACTCGTTCCAATCGGTCCATCTGGCTTTGGTTGTTTCGGTGTTTTTGTTTCCGATTGCGTTTCAATCGTCGCGGCTGTCGGCGCTGGCTCGGCAGGGTTTGCTTCAAGGAATTCATCCACGAGAACCAAAAACTCTGACTCGATTCGGCGCATCGCATTGAGCCACGGCGACAAATCAGCCGGAGGCGAATCCCAAAAATTGATTTCGACCGGGATCAGCCCGAACAACTTCGGCGCATGATGGCGCAGAAGATTCTCCAACTCACAAAGTTCCGCATGGCGAGCATCAACGACTTCGCGAGCCAGCTTCGCTTGCTCAAAGTGTCGCTTGGATTCGACCGGATAGACGTTGGCGACGGCGAATGCCTTGGACTCTTGCTCGCGGCATTGTTCCGCATGATGGTAGGCGGACAGCCAACGACGCGATTCCTGCCATTGGCTCGATAGGTCAAGAATCCGCTTAGCATCTTTTGCGTTCATTGGCCGGTCTCCTGCTTGGATTCCTTCGCCGGGAACAACCATTGTCGAACGTGCTCAACAACAGCAACGAGCCGCTCGTCACCAATGCGTTCGCGGTATCGGCCAGGGATGTCATCCGCAGCCCCGCCACTGTGCCCCATGATGTGATTGACGGCGATTTGGTCGCGTGATTCTCCCGCCACTGTCGCGAAACTGTGTCGCAAGGCATAGAAACTGCGCCCAGTACGTTCCAGCTTTAGTTGCTTGATCAGCTTTTGAAACTGTAGACCGATTGAGTCGATCGAACTCTTCAATCCAATCCGTACCCACCGTGATCCGTATTTCGTGATGAATACCAACTCGGAATCGGCGGCATCCTTCGGAGTGGGTCTCAATGCGATTGCCTCACGTACTGCCGCAACGGTCTCAGGCCACAATGAACATCTTCTCTCAATGCCGGTTTTCACTCGCGGGAAATTCGCCCAGCCGCCATCCAGGTCGATCGCTGCTTGTGGCAGATTCGCCAAGTCGCTTTGGCCAAATCCACAATTGACGGCGAGAAGGATCATTGCCTTCAGTGGTTGTTTTGCAGCATTGAGCAATGATCTCAATTCGGTGGCCTCGAACATGCGAAGCGGTTTTGATTGTCG
>CAIJTL010001391.1 GCA_903823545.1 uncultured Planctomycetaceae bacterium | reverse complement strand
CGGCAAGTTCTCGCTGTTGATCGAACTTACGTTCGAGCGTGTCGAGGTTCTGCCGCAACGACGATCGACGTCCAAGGCGTTTGACTTCGTTCGTGTCGGTCAGGCCAATGTTCGGAACTGAGAACGTTGGGAGGTCTGGATTGCCCGACACAACGAACGGCGAATAGGCATCACCGAGATAGGCGGGCCCGTTGTATTCGAGCGGAGGATTGATGCCGACATAAGCGGGCAACGGATTCTGGCGCGGGCCTTTTTGCGAACGGACATAATTCGTCACCGACATCCAATCTGGCAGGCGCGGCTTCGGCTTATCGCGTGTATCAGGATCGCCGGAGAGCAACTGCATCGAACCGGCTGGGTGCCCACCTGCGTTCTGTCGCATCGATCGCAATACCGTGAACTTGTCGGCAATGGCCGCTTGTCGTGGCATCAATTCGCAGAAATCGAGTCCCGGCACCTTCGTCGGAATTGTGCCGAACGGCCCCCGATAGTCAGCGCTGGCATTTGGCTTCGGATCGTAGGTTTCGATGTGCGAACAGCCACCGGGCTGCCAGACCATAATCACGGCGTTCTTGTCGCGACTGGCACCAGATTCTTCAGCCGCCTTGGCGTTCTGAGCTTGCAGTCGAAGAATCCCAGGTAGGCTGAGTGTGGCAAATCCAGCGAGTCCTGTCTGAAGGAAGCCTCTTCGACCGGAACAGACATCAAACGGGCCGGGGCAATGGGCTGAATGGCTTTTGTTGTGGTGGGTCATGGTTTGGCTCCGTCGCCGAAATCGAAAGATGTCGGTGGTACGTTGGAGGTGGGAAGGACCGAAGTCTCGTGACTGCGGCGACCATTTAGTTGGCTTACTTGGCGGGAGGATTCACTCGAATTTTAATCGGTTCGGACACAACGATATCAACAATGTCTCGCGGAGCGGCAGCAGCCGTCGCCTTTTTCACTTGTTCGGTGGCAGCAGCGACGGCAGCAGAAGCCGATTTTTGCTTACCGGTAACGACCTCCAGTGCTTTATCGGCTTCGGCTTTTGCCTCCGCCGCTGCAGTCTTGGCGGCTTCAGTGAGTTTTTTGACTTCTGCCTCAACGGCCATCAACTCTTCGGTGGCCTTCTTTTGAGCCGCCTCCGCAGCCGCGACAGCTTCCGGTTGATGACGATACTTAGCAACGGCTCCTCCATAGAAAGCGATGAGATATTCGCCCGGAGCAACCTTGAGAGCACCGGTATCCAGGACTGCTTGCGACTGATCGGCGGTGAGCGACACATCGAATTGCGGTGTGCGATCGAAGACCGCACCCATTGTGCGGAGCTGAAGTGTGGCTCCGGAGAAATCGCTACGACGAGTGTGCAAGAGCGGAATTGTCAGCTTGTCGCCTGCGGTGACGGTTTGAACTTCCTTCGGCGGAGAGAGCGACAACGGTGCGAATTCACGTCCACTGACCGAGACAGGAATGTCGCCCATCAAGCGTGGGCTGGGGATCTCGCCCCATGAATCTGGAATTGGCCACGCGAATGAAGCCAAGTGACACTGGCGACTGACGGCCTCTCCGTTGATTGAAGCTCGTCCGATGAATGTTCCGCTACCAATCGCACGCGGCGCGTTTTGACTGGCAGAAACGAGCATCAAACCACGGGGCTGACCGGCTGGAATCTTGAGGCCGCTGGCGGCGACCCCTTCCGGAAGACCGTCCATAGCTAGGTCGATATCGCCATCAAACCCGTCACGGCGAATGGCGACCACTTCAAGAGCCATCGTCGCTCCTCCACGCAGAGCCAGCGGCTTTGAGACGGCATTGCGATCGCCGTTTCGGAGTTCCATGTGCAGAGCCCAAGCAACAACCGCGAAGTCAGGAGCCGCCTTACGGATCACGAGTCGATACACGTTCTTCGGATCATTACGCGTCCCGCCGAACAGGTCGGTGATTTGCAATCGGTGCAGGCCGTCTTCCTTAATCTCTAGCTTGCCGAGGATGTCCGAAGAGCCCGCGTTGTACGGAGGGCCGTCGTACGCGTAGCCGTTGCTCGAAACCTTCACGGGACTGGGGATG
>CAIJTL010001390.1 GCA_903823545.1 uncultured Planctomycetaceae bacterium | reverse complement strand
TCGACAATTGTGTCGCCGTCCGACGTGGCAAAGACGACAGTGTTCGTATCAGAGCCGAGATTGCCGACAACTCGCACCGGCGCGGTGATTGTGCTGCCGGTGGAGTTTGTGAATGTGTCGACCGTGCGGGCAAAGTCGTGAAGACCACTGGCAGGGACGGTGGCCTCGCGGGAGACGGTAAGATCCCCAGTTGTTGCCGTATTCGTTGAAATCATTCTTCCTGAATTGCCAATACTCGGAGCGAAGATTGGCTGCAACCAGGATTTCAGGACTTGCTGGCCATTGAATTGAACCGAACCGGTGGCCTGGGCCTGGGCCGAGATCACATAGGTTCCCGCCGGCAAGATGAGCCAATCCTCGGCGTTCACCTGCAGATTTCGCATGGAGTTGGTTGGTGACAAACTCACCGTGTGCGAGTGCGGGGCTGTGGCGAAGGCACCTATATCTACGGTGTGGGTGTGGTTGGTCGATGTGCCGCCAGCAAAGAATCCGAGAATATCCACCACACCGCCTGCCCCTCCGCTAACGGAAGTCGCGGGCGGATCGATGAAGTGAGTATGGTCGTTGGATTGGCCGCCCGTGGCTGTGTTCGGCGGGTCAACCGAAACCGAGACCGAGGACGTTGTGCCGTTCAAGGTGGGCAGAATGTAGGGATTCGCGAACGTTGCCGACGCATTCTCCGCGGTCCCGTTGATGACGAAGCGCGTACTCCCCACCCAGTTGCTGTTGTCCGTCGACACCAGTCCAAAGTCCGCCCCGACGTAGACCAACGACTCGGTTGTCAACGTGATGGTTGTGGTCAGACCGGATATGTCCGCGTACAGCGAACTCAACGGGCCGGCTAACGAACTTGTGTCCTCATAGTGACCGGCACCGTTCGTACTGGTGGTATATTGAAAGCCATCGACATCCAACCGCCCTAACCCATCGAACGCATTCCCCGTTCCCTGCACGAATTGTCCGGCGCCGAACCCGCCGAACTCGGGATCGAATACCAAGCCGTTCGGCGAAGTGAGCGACGTGCTAAGCGCACCGACGACGAAGTCCCGCCGCCAGTCCCCTCCTGCGGTGCCGTCCCCATCCCCGTCCAGGGCGTTGCTCGACGCATCGGTGATAGAGTCATTGACCGTCAAGCGATAGACATCTTCTGTTAGCGCCGAGAACGTTAGTGTGGCGGTATTCCCGTTGACGTTGACGTTCGACGGATTGACGGCAGTATCACTAGCCAGCAGCAGTCCATCCGCGGCAGCCTGACGCAGCTCATAGTTCGCGGCCTGATCCGCTCCCAGAACGGGTTCGCTGAACGTCACGGTGATCTGCGTCACGCCCGTGGCCAGCGTTCCCGAGTCGAGAAAGCTCGTCGTCTGAACTGTGGCCGCGAGCAGCGCGCGGTCTTCCAGCAACTCCAAAATGGAGCCGACATCTCGCGGTAAGCGACGCCGCAATTCGCCAGCTTTTTTCTTTCGTGGTCGAACTGAAAAAGAGGAGAACAAACGATTGAGCCAGAACGAGAGCCGCATACGGAAATCCTCAAGGGTTTCGTGAATGCGGAGCAATGTACGAATAGACGTAGGGCAAAGCGAGGAATT
>CAIJTL010001389.1 GCA_903823545.1 uncultured Planctomycetaceae bacterium | reverse complement strand
GTTGGGCGACTTCTTCAAATCTTTCTTTGTGACGCGGGACCAAGATGAGTCGCAGATCGGGAAACTCTTGCCGGAGTGTTTGCCAGGTGTCGAGCGCGATCTCCTCTTCAGGAGCCTGAGTACTTCCGGCGATGAAGACGCTTTGATTCGGCAGTATCCCAAAGAAGTCCCGCAGTTCGGTGGTCTTCGAGTTGTTTCGATCGAATTGAACGCCATCGAACTTGATCGAACCGGTGACGTGCAGTCGGTTGCGCGGGGCGCCGAGGCTTAATAATCGGTCGGCATACTCTTCGTTCTGAGCCGCCAACAATGCAAATCGTTGCAACAAGTTTCGCAGCAACGGTCGAACTCGACGATAACCGCGAAAACTTTTGGCACTGACTCGTCCATTGATTAGGGCCAACGGAACCTGCATACGATTCGCAGCCAGAATCAGATTCGGCCACAGTTCCAGTTCAACTAACACAATAGCCGATGGACGAATTCGCTGAATCGCTTGGCGGACTGCCCACGAAAAATCGAGCGGGCAATAACAGACGGTGTGCTGAGGAAACTCTTTTTGGGCGACATCCAAACCCGTGCGAGTGGTCGTCGTGATGACGAATTCCCAGTCGGGGCGAGCCGCCACCAACTCACGCATCACCGGGCGTAACTGGAGAACTTCACCTACGCTAACTGCGTGAAGCCACAAGCACGGTCGTGACGACATTCGCTGTGGCAGCCGGCCCCAAAACTTTTCGGCCCAACCATCGCGGTATTTTCCGTGTGCCCAGCGTCGGTACATCAGCACTGGCGAAACCAGAACCAGCAAGCCGAAATACAGAACGTTCAACAGCCAGGGCATCCTTGCCACTCCGTCGGATTTGCATCGTGCCGTAGCACAGGCGGCTCGCCTGTGATTATTTCAAACAACATTGAGCAGGCGAGCCGCCTGCTCTACGACAACTTAGCCCTCATTCGCTCCGCAGCACTTCTTGAATTTCTTACCGCTGCCACACGGACAAGGATCGTTGCGTCCCACTTGCGGGCCAAAATTACGAATTGGTTTGAGAGGCTGAGCGGCGGCGTTTGAGTTTGTTGATCCCTCAAACGCACGCGGATCCATTTGTTGTTGCGGTTGCGGTGGAACATCAGCCGGCTCTTCATGGAACTCTTCGTGGCTTACGGAGGTGACTTGCCACTGTGAGCCATCGAAGTCAGCACTTTCTCGGTCCAAGCGGAAGATTGCTGAGGTCGCTTGAGCAGAAATTCGCTTCCACATTTCTCGATAAGCATCCATTCCCTGTCGGCGGTATTCCGTCTTCGGGTCTTTCTGAGCGTAGCTCACCAATCCGATTCCGGACCGGTAATAGTCCATGTCGTAAAGATGCTCTTTCCATGAGTTGTCGAGGATTTCGAGGATCACCGATCGCTCGGTATGACTCATTTCAGGTCGGAATCGAGCGTCGTAAGCGGCCATGACCATTTGCTCGACTTGTTCTCGATTCAAACGGCGAAGGTCTTCCGGCTGCCATCCCACTTGCAAAATCTCATTCGCCCAATTGACCAGCGATGCGAGTCCGTCAGCGTTTGGCAACACGGGGCGATTGCGATCCTCCGGAGCGGGCGACGGGAAGGTTTGATCAAGTAACTCCGTCAATCGTCTCAGCAATGTGCCGTCGCCAAAGAAATCGGCGCTCGCTTGGAACAACCGATTCGCCAAATGTTCGAGCGTCTTACCATTTAACTCAGCCGGATCGATCGTGACTCGGAAGCGACTATTGGCCCAGGTCAAGATGCTTCCCAGTAACCCAGAGACATCTTTTCCTGCTTCGGCATGACCGACGAATTGAGCCAGTACAGCCTCGACAGGAAAGCGGATTTCCTTCTGGCGGTAATGTTCTTCCAGCTTCGCCTTCAGCAACACGCTGATCTTTTCTGGATCTCGAGATTCAAGTTCAGCCGGATCGCAGGCAAAGTTGAATTGGTGAGCACACCAATTTGCCAACGAGACCTGACCGAAGTTTGGATTGAAAAGTGTCTCCAACGGAGCGAGATCAAAATTGTCGATCGCCGTCATGGCATGTGGGCGGATGTAATCAAACAATCCATCGCGTCCGACCTTGCGGAGTTCGAGATCCGTAAACTTTGAACCAAAGAGCTGATTGGCCCATCTTGTCAGCGTCTTCCAGTTCCAGTTCGCTTCGTCGTCTGACGTTGGCAGATTCTCTTCGATCTCTTCAAGGATTTTGTCCTCGTATCGTCGGCTCGCTTCGTCTTGCAAATAAAGAACGAATGGTTCGCGGTCCATGTCGCGAATGTTGTCGACTTCAAGCGACAGTTGAAGAGTCGTGTCGACCCAAGCGACGATCGACTCCCACCGATAATTTCGATCGAGATAATGCTTCGTCCATTGATCAATTTGCTCGCCGATCATGTCCAAGATTAATTGGCGGCAATTGCGTCCATCGAGAATTCGCTGACGGTACGAGTAGACCTGCTTCCGCTGCATGTCCATGACTTCGTCGTATTCAAGCAAGTTTTTGCGAACATCGAAGTTTCGCTCTTCGACCTTCTTTTGGGCCGCTTCGATTCGCTTGCTAACCATCTTGCTTTCGATCGCCTCACCTTCCTGCATTCCCAAGCGAGTGAGCACAGCGCTGACCCATTCGCCAGCGAACTTGCGCATCAAGTCATCTTCGAGCGACAAGAAGAAGTGGCTGCTGCCGGGATCGCCTTGACGGCCAGAACGACCTCGCAATTGAAGGTCAATGCGTCGTGCATCGTGTCGTTCAGAGCCGACGACGTGCAGGCCGCCAAGCTCCGCGACCTTCTTCGCATCTTCGATCATTCCTTCACGTTCACGAATGCGTTTTGTGAGTTCATCCCATTCGGACTTCGGCACGTCGAGTTTCGACGCATACTTCTTGCTGAGTTCATCCCAAGCCAGGTGCTCCGGATTACCGCCGAGAATGATGTCGGTTCCGCGACCGGCCATGTTCGTTGCGATTGTCACGGCACCGAGACGCCCAGCTTGCGCAACGATTTCAGCCTCGCGTTCGTGGAATTTGGCGTTGAGCACAGAATGCTTGATGCCATTCTTCACGAGGTAGTGTGACAGGACTTCCGATTTTTCGATCGACACGGTTCCGACGAGGATCGGGCGACCGGTTTCGTGTTCGCGTTTGATCTCTTCGGTGATCGCTTCCCACTTCTCTTTTTCAGAGCGGAAGATGACGTCCGGATAATTGATCCGTTTCATCGGACGATTGGACGGAATCGAAACGACATCCAATTTGTAAATGCGCCAAAACTCTTCCGCCTCGGTCATCGCGGTGCCGGTCATGCCACCGAGCTTCTTGTACATTTTGAAGAAGTTTTGCAGCGTGATCGTCGCGAGCGTTTGCGTCTCCTCTTTGATCTTCACACCTTCTTTGGCTTCTACCGCTTGATGGAGGCCATCGCTCCACTGACGTCCGGGCATTTTTCGGCCCGTATGTTCGTCGACAATGACAACCTCACCGTTCTCGACAACGTATTCGACATCCCGCTTGTAGAGGTGATGCGCCTTCAACGAGTTGTCGATCAAATGCGGCCATTCCATGTTGCCGGCGGTATAGAAGCTTTCGACTCCCGCAAGCTGCTCTGCGTACCGAATGCCATTGTCCGTGAGATGGCATGAATGCTCTTTCTCTTTGACTTCAAAGTGCTCATCTCTCTTCAACTGAGTCGCGATCCAGTTGGCCTTCGGGTACTTGTCCGTATCACCGAATGAGAGTCCGGAAATG
>CAIJTL010001388.1 GCA_903823545.1 uncultured Planctomycetaceae bacterium | reverse complement strand
TCTCGGCCAGCGTGGAATGAGACAGGAACAACGAGGGCTCGATCTCGATCGTCATGGCTGTTGCCTGATACTGCGGCTCAACGCTGAGACCAGCCAGGACGCCGCTGGTTCCAATGGCCGCAAATTCCCCCGACCGACTTCCATAGCTGAGCGTTGGAATGAGCTGTCCGACCTGCGGTTGGAAGCCATTAACAAAGGCAACATCCAGAAAGCCATTTAAACTGGCGGCGTTCGAAATCGTCACCACGCCTCGTTGATCGTCCGCGACTCCCGCAACCTCGACAGTAACATGGCCGTTCGCTGTCTGACTCAACGAATCGGCAAACACGGTGAAGCCGACCTTGGCTCGAACAGTTCCGTCGTTGGACCAATTTCCGCCGAGGTACAGCGAGCCGCCGTTGGCTTCGAGGGTTCCGTGGTTGGTCCAGGTTTGCGGTGTGACGGAGATGGTGCCGCCGCCCGTGGAGCGGATGGTCCCGTGATTGATGATCTGGCTCGTGGCGTAGTTGCCGTAGATCTGGCCGCTGACACCGGCGATGGTGATGTTCGCGCCGATCGTCAGCGTCGAGTTCTCTGTCGCCACATAGATGCTGCCGTAGTCTGCGAAGGTGACTTGGCCGGTTCCCGACAACGCCTGCGTGTCGAAGAAAATCAACGCGGTGCCGCTGCTGCTCCCCAGCAGCTTCAACTCGCCGTTGAGCGTCAGGCCGTTCCGCACCGACAACGAGTAACCGTGTTGAACCTCCGCGTTGCCGCTCAACGTCACGCCATCGAATGTGCTCGACGAGACAACGATTGAGCTCCCGGCGGCACCGGCGAGCAGATTGGCTCCGGAAAGGGTGCCACCTTGGAGTTGCAGAGCGGCATCGACTTTCATCGTCGTTGCAACCGCGAGGGTGCCGCCAGAAAAGGTGAAGGGGCTGGTGGAGTACAGGCTTTGAATGGTGTGGTCGCCGGACGAGAGCGTGATCGTCGTTTCTGCTCCGGCGTTGATCTGGACGTCGTCGCCGATGTCCGGCAACAGATCGTTGCTCCAGTTGGCAGGATCATTCCAACTCTGAGTTCCAGCACCTCCGTCCCAAGTGACGATTGCTGGAAGGAGGCGATCTTCGAGTCGCTCGACTCCAGGAGACGCGGAGGTTTCTCGACTGCGGGCCACTTGGAATCCGAGCCGCTGGGATCGGCGTGCGGGAATGCTGCGGCGTAGAAATCGAGATTGGAGCGATGTCAGCCAAGGTTGCCATTTCATAGTTTCGCTAAGCTCCTAAGTCTGTAGGGAAGTGGAGTGTGTTTGCAGTTCCGGGTGTTTGTGGCGATCGCCCTCGCTAACGCTTCGGATTAGCGAGGAGGGGACTCGACCTTCCGGGGGGACGATCCAGACGTCGCGTTCTTGGTCTTCATCGGGAGATGGGCCGAAGAGTGCGGGGTTGCGAGTTTGTGGTAGCACCTCGACGGCGAAGATCTCTTCGACGCCGGTTTGGAACTCGAACTTGGCGACAGCTTGGCCGGAGATCAGGTCCACGACGGCGACTCCGCAGCGAAGTTGTTCACGGCGATCGGCGATGGGGAGGCCGCCGAAGATGGAGGTCTCGCGGATGCGTGACAGGCCGATGAATGCGAACTGGCCGGCGAAGGTGAGGCCGCGCGTGTAGCCGGGAACCTCGACGATGGTTTGCACTTGGCCGGAGGCGGGATCAACCGTGATGAAGCGGCCTTTGCCGGAATCGAGCAGCCACAGCTTGCCGTTGTAGAGCCGGGGTGAATGCGGCATCGAGAAGCCGCGAGCGATTGTCTCGCCGCTGGGGACATAGACGACGCAGCCGCTTGTTGCTTTCGTCGATCGCCAGCCAGCCGGTTCGTCGGACTCGGCCATCAGTGTGACGTATTTCGGCTGGCCGTTCTGCAATGCCAAACCGTTGAGATGGCAGCGGTCCTGGTCGATCAACTGCGACACAAACTTTGGTCGCCAACGCGGGACGAAGTTGTAGCCCTCGTGCAAAGTACACAGGCAGGAGAAGAGCGTGTTGACGATCCAAAGGGTGGGAGTGGTTGACGGTTTCTGAGAGGTCGAATTTCGGGAGGGCGAGGCTCCCGCCGAGCCGCAAGCTGCGGAAAAACACAGCTCGGTGGGAGCCTCACACTCCACCTGCTCGGATCGCCTCTGTTTGAGAGTTGAGGGGGAAGCGGGACTATCCGGCTCCTCTCCCCAGGCTAATTCGTGGCCGTGGATGTTGCCGGTGTAGGCGCTTGATCGTGGCACCC
>CAIJTL010001387.1 GCA_903823545.1 uncultured Planctomycetaceae bacterium | reverse complement strand
TTGGTCGAAACTTGGCCGCATTCCGTGATGCAGTTACGGCTGGTGGACCAGGGTGGCCCGGCGCTCCGTGTTGTATAAGAATCGAGAAACTCGAAGCCGCCTGTGTCAGTCCAGAGTTCATAGCCAAGTTGGCAGAGATATTGCGAGAATCAGACGGCATGGAGTTAGTGTTAGCATGAATGAATGTTGCAAAGAGTCCAGTGTTCACAGACAAGCTGCCACTCAAATGGCAAGCCGGAACGGCCAAATGCGTGACGTGTGATTATCAACCAAGTTTTAACGCGACTCCAAGACTTTGTCGGCTCAAAAAATCGCGCCGACGTGCCCCGAAACAAGCTGTTGATGCAACCTCAAATTCAAACCATCTCTGAGCTGACTGGTGAGATCAAAGATCTCATTGAGGGGAACTTGCCGGAGGTGTGGGTGCAGGGGGAAGTTTCCAACTGCATCAAGGCGAGTTCCGGTCACGTTTACCTAACGCTGAAGGATGAGAAGGCGCAGTTGGCAGCGGTCATTTGGCGAAATGCCGCTTCGAAGTTTCGCTTCGATTTGCATGATGGCTTGCAGGTTGTCGCCAACGGCTCGGTGGAAGTTTACGCACCGCGAGGCTCTTATCAGCTCATCATTCGCCAGTTAATCCCACATGGTGTTGGAGCACTCGAACTGGCGTTTCGGCAGATGCACGCGAAGCTCGCAGCGGAAGGGCTGTTTGAGTCGCACCGCAAACGCCCGATTCCGCTGTTCCCTCACAGGATTGCCTTGATCACCAGTCCGACGAGTGCGGCGGTACGCGATCTCATTCAGGTCATCACGCGGCGTTGGCGAGCGGCAGACATCGTCGTTGTGCCGGTCAAGGTCCAAGGAGAAGGTGCCGCTGCCGAGATTGCTGCCGCGTTGCGAAGCGTGCATCTCATTCCGAACGTCGATGTCGTGATCTGTGGCCGAGGGGGCGGCAGCCTGGAAGACTTATGGGCCTTCAATGAAGAAGTGGTCGCGCGAGCGATTGCCGCTTGTCAGCTTCCCGTGATCAGCGCGGTGGGACACGAGATCGACGTGACGATCGCAGATCTCGTGGCCGACGTTCGTGCGTTGACCCCCAGCGAAGCGGGTGAGCGGGTTGTTCCACATCAGGACGAAGTACGACAAGCGCTCGACGGTCTGAAGCAGCGACTCGCTTCTGGCCTTCGAGATCGAGCGGCGACCGCTCGATTGAAGCTAGATAATCTCGCAACACGACGAGTACTCGCTCGTCCGTTTCAAAGAGTCCACGATGAGTTCACGCGACTCGACGAATTAGAATCTCGGCTCTTGCGAGCTGCGCGACAGCGAGCCGTGACCGCTCGACAAAAGCTCGATTTGGCCGCAGCATCGCTGGATGCACTCAGCCCGCTAAAAGTGCTCGGGAGAGGTTACTCGATCACTCGCAAGACCGGTTCTCGCGAGATCATTCACTCGGCGGAGCAACTGGCAATCGGCGATCAAATCACGACAATGCTCGGCCACGGTGAAATCGTTAGCCGCATCGAAGCCGCACCAGCCGCATCCGAGATTTGAGCCAGTTCATGCCCGAAGCCAACCCGTCGTCCGAAGCACCAACTTTTGAAACGTCGCTCGCTGAATTGCAGCGGATCGTCGCCGATTTGGAAGACGGTCGAGTCGGCTTGGAGGAATCGCTCGCTCGCTTTGAGCGAGGAATTGGGTTGCTCAAGACTTGTTACCAAGTGCTCGAAAACGCTGAACAGCGAATCGAACAACTCGTTGGCATGAAGTCCGATGGCACGCCGATCACAAAGCCGTTCGATGGTTCAGCAACCGCTGACGCCGAAGTCCCGACAGCCGGTCGTCGTCGAGCCAAGAAGGCGAAAACAGAACCGGTGGAAAAGCCGACCGAAGCGGTTGGTGACTCAGAAGAGGATTCTGGATTTCTCTTCTGATGATCTGACCGCAGCTAATCGTACAGCGATTCAAGCTCGCGTTCGTATTTCGCGAGGATGTGGCGGCGGCGGACTTTCATGGTGGCGGTCAATTCGCCGTCAGCCAGTTGAAACGGTCGATCAAGCAGCAAGCATTTTTTAACACGCTCAGGCTGACTGACCGACTGCATGACGACGTTGATTCTCGATTGAACGAACTCGTTGAGTTTTTCGCAGCGGAGAAATCCGCGATCAACTGACCAATCGGCACCGAGAGTTTGAGTCTCTTGCTTCAGCAGCTTTTCGTTAGGAACGATGAGCGCACTGATGAAGTGCCGACCATCACCGTAAACGACCGCTTGGTCGATAAACGGGTCGCTGACGAGCAGGCGTTCGAGTTCGCTCGGTGCGATGTTCTTGCCTGCCGACGTCACAAAGAGGTCTTTCTTGCGATCGGTGATTGATAGATAGCCGTCGTCATTTAGAGTCCCCACATCGCCGGTCAGCAACCAACCATCACGAATCACTTCGTCTGTTGCGGTCGGGTTCTTCCAATAACCCAGCATGACATGCGGGCCGCAGGTCAGAATTTCGCCATCGTCAGCAATACGAACTTCGACATCATCGATCGGTTGTCCGACCGTTCCTATTCGGCAATTGCGCAACGAATTGAACGCGATGACGGGCGAGCTTTCCGTGAGTCCGTAACCTTCCAGCAACGGAAGTCCTGCTGCGAAATACGCTTCACAAACATGCCGAGGCAGCGGCGCGCCACCAGAAGTCAGTTGTTTGATTCGCGGGCCAAATATGTCCCGCAACTTGGTTGCTCGTTCGTCGGGCGGCAGTGATTTGATGTTGTTCCAGACTTTTTCATAGAACCTTGGAACGGCCGTCAGCCACGTTGGTTGTATCGTCTTCAAATCATCAATGAGTGTGTCGAGCGATTCTGCCAGCGCGACGACAATCTCTGATGACGTCGTGAGATAATGATCGACGGTTCGAGCATAGATATGGCTGTAAGGGAGCCAGCTCAGCAGCACGTCACCCGCATCCAAAAACGAAATCTTTCCCGTAGCGACGGCATTGGTCAGCAGGTTGTGGTGCGACAGCATGACCCCTTTTGGGTGCCCCGTCGTGCCGCTCGTGTAGATGATTGTGGCCAGATCGTTGGGCTGAATCGACGCTTCTCGCCGAGCAATTTCCGTAGCGGCAGCGACCCCCAAGCTCTGTCCCCGCACTTTGAGTTCATCCCAACTGAGCACCTTGAGCTTGCAGTCGCTCGGCACCGAGATTGATTCAAAGCTCACCATGAATTCGAGCGTCGGGAGTGAGGCGAGGGCGGCGAAAACCTTGTCCGCTTGATTTTGGCCGTTGACGAAAATGCC
>CAIJTL010001386.1 GCA_903823545.1 uncultured Planctomycetaceae bacterium | reverse complement strand
GTCGGCATTTACTCTTGGGTTGGCGACTCATGTTTTGGCGTACGTTAGTTGAAACAAAGCGCTATCTCTCAAGCTCTCCAACAACCAATGATCCCATCTCTGACGTGCTGACGCTCTTGCCGCCAGCAGCGATATCGGAAGTTCGATGACCTGCGTTAAGAACTGCATCGACAGCGGCCTCGACCGCACGCGCTTCGTCTTCGAGCTTCAACGAATGCCGCAGCAACATGGCAGTTGCCAGAATTGTTGCGAGCGGATTCGCGATTCCCTTGCCAGCAATATCCGGCGCGGAACCGTGGATCGGCTCGTACAGGCCGGGGCCTGAATCACCAAGCGAGGCCGACGGCAACATCCCCATCGATCCCGGCAGCATCGCACCTTCGTCGGTCAGGATGTCGCCAAAGAGGTTTTCGGTGACGATGACGTCGAACGTCTTGGGCTTCGAGATCAAGTGCATCGCCATCGCATCGACGAGAAGCACTTCGTATGTGACATCCGGGAACTCTTCGCGAACCACTCGCTGCGAAACTTCACGCCACAGTCGCGAGACTTCCAGGACGTTCGCCTTGTCGACCTGCGTCAGCTTCTTGCGTCGGCCCTGAGCGGCACGAGCGGCCATGCGCGTAATACGTTCGATTTCGCCGGTGTTGTAGATCATGGTGTTAAAGGCTTCTTCGCCACTCGCATGAGGACGACGGCCCGATTCACCGAAATAAATTCCGCCCGTGAGTTCGCGGAAGAAAACGATGTCGACCCCATCAACGATCTCTCGTTTTAGCGGTGACGCATCGACCAAAACCGAATATGCCTTCACCGGACGTACGTTCGCGAAGAGATTGAGTTCCTTGCGAATCTTCAGCAGCCCCGCTTCTGGCCGAGTCTTCGCACGCGGATCATCCCACTTCGGCCCGCCGACAGCACCCAGCAAGACAGCGGCTGATTTCTTGCAGGCATCTGCCGTCGCATCCGGCAACGCTGAGCCGGTCGCATCGATCGCACAACCACCAATCAAACAAGTTTCGTATTCAAATCGATGCCCAAACTTCCTGGCGACAGCATCAAGTGCCTTACGGCCTTCAGCGACAACCTCCGGACCAATTCCATCACCCGGCAACAACACAATCTTGGCATCCATCTGCGGCTCACCCTTTCTGAGATCACTTCACTATTACATTTTCACTTCGTCGCATTTCGCCTGCCGACGACCGTTTCAAATAACCCAGGCAAAGTTAGGAACTGTAACGGTGGCGGCGGACCTTCTCCACAATACCACAAGAACTTCCGGAACTCGCCGCTCAGCCTTTAGCGTTCGGCAGTGAAACATCATGATGTGTGGCCACCAATCGCGGAGTTCTTGGGGATTGCTGGAGCCCACCTTCGCCAAGCACGATGAGTTCACGCTTCACGATATTTTGAATTTGCGTTCCGGGAGATGTGTCTGTGACGATTCGCTCGTTGGGATTGGCCCTGTTGCTCATCAACACACTTTGTGTTGCTGCCGATGCGCCACCAAAGCCTGTTAGCAAGAACCGCGCAACCGCCACCTCCTCGCTTCAAAAAACAACCGACAGCGACACCGAACAACCAGACAAAGAAGAAGACGAAGCTCGCAAAACTGCCGAGCGATTTTTGATGGTGCTGGAGCGGAATCCGCGCAAGGGGACATCGCTCGATCGAGTTCTGGAGTATCACTCAGAACACGGTTCGCTCGATGAATTGGCTGAGCGACTTCGAGATAAGGCGAGTTCGGTTGATGCCGCGAAGCCTGAAGACGTCGGGCGTGCGTGGATGGTTGTCGGAGTGATTGACGATTCGCGTGGAGAAACGGAAGCGGCCGTCGAGGCGTTTAGCAAAGCAGAAAAACTGCTTCCGACCAATGCAATGACGTCGTTCGCATTGGGACAAAGCTTGATCACACTCAATCGATTGCCCGATGCGGCTGCCGCACTCGAACGCGCGATCGAACGAAAGCCGACCCCGACCGATTTGCTCGAAGTGTTTCAAACTCTTGGTCGAGTCCAACAACGATTGCAACCGGGCGACAAAGTCATTGACGTCTGGTCGCGACTCGAAAAGCTCGTCCCCAATGACCCGCGCGTTCCTGAGTTGATCGCTCGAACGTTGCTGGATGACGGACACCTCGCGGCCGCACTCCCTCGTTACGAAGCGGCCGCGAAATCTGCGAAAGACCTCTACCGCCGATCGGAGCTGGAACTCGAAGTGATCGACATTCGCCTGAAGCTTGGCGAAACCGAGAAGGCTTTGAGCGACAGCGATCGGTTGCTCGGAGGGCTGAAGCCGGACCATTGGCTCTTTCGCGAAACGCGACGTCGGATCGAACAGGCTTTCCTCGCCAAAGAAGACATGGCCGGGTTGGTCACGCATTACGAGACCCGTCTCTCAAAACATCCGGACGACGTCGATGCGATCATTCGTTTGTCGCGAGCTTTCGTTGGACAGGAGCGATTCGATGACGCTCGTAAACGGCTGGAATCCGCGATTCAGAAATCGCCGAAATCAACTGAGTTGCGTTTGGAACTCATCGAACTCTTTGAGAAGCAACAACTCTTTGCGGAAACGATCAAGCAGTTCGAGCAATTGGATCGAATTGTCCCGAACAATCCGGATTACATTCGAGACTGGGGCTTTGCGGTTTTGAAGTTCGTAGGTCCGCCTTCAGACGGTTCCGCAGTCGACAACAAACAAAGCGAGGATGACCGCCTGAAGGCGGAACAACAAACGAACGAGCGTGCAAAACAAGCTGCGGCAATTTGGCGAAAGCTCGTCGAGGCCAAGCCCAAAGATGCGGTCGTTGCGGCACAGGTCGCGGGGCTGATGCGACAAGCGGGATTGCTCGAAGACTCTGCGGAGCTACTTCGTCGAGCGGTCGAACTCGCACCCGACACGTTACCGCATCGAGAAGAGTTGGGCGAAGTTCTTGACGCACTGAAGAAGAAAGAGGAATCGTTGGCCGTGTGGCGTTCGATGGCGGAAGAACCGCGACGAACCGCCTCCAATCTGGGCCATCTGGCCGAAGTCTTGGGACGCTACGGCTATCGCGACGAGTCACTTCGTTCCATTGATGCCGCGTGTGAACTCGATCGCAAATCATTGGAACTCCGCTTTCAGCAAATTGATTTGCGTCGCCAATGGAAACAATTCGCCGCCGCTCGCGAGGCAATCAGTGCGGCAGCCGAGTTGGCCGACTCGCCTGAAACATTCGACCGCGTCGTACAGCGGGAGATTGATGTGTTGTCGGAAGCGGAGTTGTTGACGACCGTGATCGAAGACTTGCGCGAAACCCAAACTAACCCGAAGCGTGAGCGAGGGGCTGACGAAAAAGACTCCCAAAAGCGCGATCAATCAACAGACGCGACAAGCTCGAAGCGAGAACAGCCGGTCGATGCCAATTCGCCCTCGCTGACGCGTCGGGTTAGTGAGTTCGCGGCGAACTCGCTCGCCGCGCAATGGTTCCGCCTCGCCCGATTGCTCGAAGCGTCTGCACAACTCCGTGAAGCAACAATTGCAGCGCAAAAGTCAGCCGAACTTGCACCGAAGACCGGCATCTTCCTGCAAACGGCAGCGAGGATGTTGGCTCAGGACAATCAGTGGCAACCAGCCATTGATTTGCAACACAAGCTGATTGCGGTCGATCGTCGATTCCGAGTCGATGCGCTCCGATCGATCACCGAACTGGAAGTAAAGCTGGGACGAAAAGAGCGTGCGTTGAAGTCCGCTCGCGATCTGTTGGCCGCAGCACCGGGCGCACCCGAACCGGCGGATTTCGTTTCCGATGTCTATTTGCGTTTCGGTCTCAAAGCAGAAGCCTTGCACGTGCTCCGCCGAGCCTCACGACAGAGCCCGGCAGATAAGCGGTTGGCGTTGAAGCTGACCGAGCAATTGGTGATTGCCAATCACATCGACGAAGCCCGCGAATCGTTATGGCGCGTCTTCGAGCAATCAGCGAAACTCGATGACCGCAACGAAGTAACACGCAAGCTCAGCGAACTCGCAGCACTTCCCGGCGAGTTCGACAAACTGGTCAAGCGACTCGAACGTTTAAGACAAGAACCAAAGTTGTCGCGAGACGCCACACTCTGCCTCGTCCAAGTCCACGAGCAGGCCGGCGACACCGGCCAAGCTCGCCGCGAACTCGAACGACTCCTGCCGCAAGAACCACGCGATCTCGATCTGCTCAAACGAATGACCGCCCTCTGCGAAGCCAGCGGCGACATCGACGCGGCAATCGTGCATCAGCGACGAATCTTGGAACTCGCGGCAGCGCAATCACGATCCGGTTCTGAATCGCAAGCTGGCAGCTTGAACCACGAAGAGAGGCTGATCGCGTTGCTCCGTCGAGCTGGTCGGGTTCAAGAAGCAGAAGCCCTCGCGATTCGTTGGCTCGAATCGGAACGTGATCCAGCGAAGATATTGCGCGAGATTGATCGGCTGCTGACTTCAATGGGAGGACGCAATGAGAACCAGTCGGTGAACTTGGTCTTGGCTCTTTCGCAGATGGCGTTGGATCGCAACCCCAAACAATGGGAATTCATGGTTCGCAAAGCGCTCGCACTCGGCGAGCTCGGCCAATCTGGCGAGCAACGAGCGATCCTCACTGAGTTGATGAACCTACCACTCAGCGACGACACGCCGAGCATCCTCACAAAATCAACGTCACAGAAACTCTCCGCAGTTGATCGGATTCAACGAATACGCGAGCGATTTGCCAACTCAGGATTTCCGGTCGTCGATTACGGTCAAGCTCGGCGACTGGCCATTGACGGACATTTGATGTTGGGCGTGCAGACCTTCCTCACCAAGCAACGCTTCGGCACGCTCACCGAAAAGCGGATCAGGCCAGACGGGCCACAAGTTAACGAAATACGCCGAGCGTGGGATGATGTTTACGCTCTCTGGTATGGTAAGCCAAACGTCAAGCGGGTCGAGGCGTGCCTCAAGCTTCAATCACTGACCCCCGACGATGTGGCCACTCAGTGGCTGGCGTTGCAAGCTCTCATCTGGTTTCGCGAGGAATCGACTCAGCACTTCTTTGGCCTCGTCCCGATGAGTCCTGGTGAGCCGCTCGACGATGCTGCAATCAAGCAGTTGCAGGTTTCGCTTCGTTCGCTCATGCAACAAGGGGCGCTCGATTGGGATTCTCCCACTCTCATGGCCGAGCAGGTCGCTCGGGAACTCATTCGCACGAACAAAATCGACGAACTCGATCGTTTGTTGCGAGACGTTGAAGAGTCTGTACCGAGTCCCAGCGCGATTGGCTGGCTCGTGAAGTACGCGGCTAGGCGGCAGGCGACTAATGAAGTCACGCGGCTTTTGGGGCGATACGTTGCCGCGTTTGAATTGACGAAAGTCAGCACGGCTGGAATGAAGACTGCGAATCCCGGATACGTTGCAGCTTGGGTGCAATACCTCATGCTGCGAGCGACGCCACCGAGTCAGCAGGCGGAAGATAGTGTGGATTCGCAGCAACGAGTGCTCAAGATTTTGGACGACGCTTGGGAGCCGCTGTCGCAGGCACGACTCTCTGCTGATTCCGACTCGTTTGTGACCTATCTGTGTTATGCGCTACAAAGTGTTGCCAGCAGACCGCAGAATCGACTGCCGCTTAGTTCGACGCAGTTGGGATCAATCGCCAATTCGGGACAAGGATGGTTCGTGTGGCAGGACACCGAATTTGGGCTGCCAAAGACGGTTGAGTTTCCAACGTTTGTCAAAATGCCGGAATGCGCCGCGCTGCGAGTACTAATGCAGGCTCACTCTTTGGCGGTGCAAGGAAAATGGTCCGATAAACTGCGTGAGCACTTGAAAGCCAAGATCGAGAAAGCAGAGCCGCAGTCTCGTGAGAAATACGTTTTGTTGTTGGGAATGGCGTGCCTGCTGACATGGAATGATAACAATGAGGCCGCACTGCCGGTGATGCACGAGGTCTTTGAGCTTGCTAGTCACCTACCGGCTTTGCAGCTTGACATTGCGTGGTTTCACCAACGATATGGATCGAAAGAGATCTCGCTGCAATTGCTCAGTCGCATCGAATCGAGCGACGGGAACTTGATCAAAGAGATTGAACTGCGGGCGCTTGATCTTGCTGTGAAGTTGAAGAACACCGAACGAGCGAAAGAGGCGGCAGAAAAATTGTTTGGCGTGAAGTTGGAGCCGGCCGAGGAGCTTGCTCTGGCGAAGCAGCTTTCGGAGTTGGGGTTGAAGGAGCAGTCGCAGGCGTTGTTGGTGCGGGCTCCGCAGCGTCATG
This sequence comes from uncultured Planctomycetaceae bacterium, assembly GCA_903823545.1. Taxonomy (GTDB): domain Bacteria; phylum Planctomycetota; class Planctomycetia; order Planctomycetales; family Planctomycetaceae; genus SXKJ01. Next base: position 5,247 of record CAIJTL010001386.1, on the reverse strand, counting down.
CGAATGACGTCGGGGTTCTGTTGCAGGTGATGTTGCAGCATGAGAACCAAAAGAATCTGGATGAGGCGTGTGCCGTGGCCGAGCAGATCATTCGGCGGACGCAGTCGATCTCGACGGCGCGGACGTTGTCGGCGGCTCAAGCGGCCACTGCGACTCAACAGCAAATGCGAGTTGGGGCCGCGAGTGAAGACGCGAGGAAGAAGGCATTCGGCCTGTTAGCGTCGGCAGGAAAACTTGCGGCGATGATCGAGCAGTCGGAGCAGCAATTCGAAAGTGCGCCGAACTCGCTACGCCTCTTCACGCAACTGATGGAGCAATACTCAGCCGCTGTCGCCATAGAGAAACAGAAGGCGTTACTCGCGAAGGTTGCCACGTCTGAAGCTCCCGACCCCTTGTTTCGTCTGCAAATTGCGCGGTCACTCGTCGCGGCAGGAAACGCAAAGAGTTCCGTGCCACACTATTTGTTCGTGCTGGAGAAATCGCCGAACGCGACCGCTCAAGTATTGTTTGAAGCTGAGAACGTCATCAAAGAGTTGGGGAACGCGGAAGACCTCGCTCGAATTGTGTTGCGATCTAAGGTGGCGGCGAATGATTTTCAACGAGTCGAAATGTTCGCGCGATTGGTCAATCAACTCGAAGGCCCGCCGATTCGTGGGAAGTTGATTATTGAGTTGTTTCAGAAAGCGTGGCGCGAATCGCCCGACTTCCGTCCGCAGTTAGCTCAGCGATTGTTGGCAGTCAGCCCGTCGGTCTGGCAACAAGAGGAGATGTGGGAGTTGGCTCGCGATGTCGTGCTTCCAGCAGCCGATCGGCAAGCAGTCGCGACCTGGAGCGGCGTCGATGTTTTGCGATTGGACAATGGACGTAACATCGAAGGACTGATGCCACGATTGCTCGATTTGGCTCAGGGCCAGAAGAAGCTCGATGAATTGGCCCGCGACACCGAAGCGGCCCTCACGAAACATCCCGGCTGGCTGGGTGGCCGTGCTCTATTGGGAATGGTTCGGCTGCGGCAAGGAAACACGAAACTAGCTCGCGAAGAGTTAACGACTCTTCTGAAAGAAATCCCGCCGCCGCTTCCGGTGTTGTTATCGCTGTCGATGGGCTACGAAGTCGCGCGGCACAAGGATCTCGTCGATGTCGCGATGAAGTTCTATGAACCGGCAACCTCAACGGCGATGTCTTGGGAAATGCGTCAAGTTGTGCTCGAACACTGCCGCGTGCATGGCAAGATTCCCGAGTTTCAACAGATGGCGATCGACGTGCTTTTGGCACTGTTGCCATCCGACGAGATTAACGCGGCTGGCAATCAGTCGATCTCCAGCACTCTTTCGGAAGTCTCAACGATCGCAAAGGAACTCAATCAACCTTACATCGCCGCACGCATCGCTCAGTCGTTGCGAGCCCGTGCTCAGCAGCCAAATGCCACAAACGACAATTTAAAATGGTTCAAGCAATACGAGGAACGATTTGCTCAATCGTGCGCCGCAATCAAACCGGAGATGTTGCCAACAATTTTCCGATTGGCAGCTCACGAACAGATCGCTCGCGGGTCGTCGCGACCACGGCTCGATTTGCTACTACATGTCTCGGGCGAATCGGTCGCAGAAATGCAGTTGCACAGCCCGCTCCTTACCTGTGTGAAAGAGGCCGCGACAGACGACAGACTTTGGCCGGATGTCGTGGTTGAACTCGATAAACTCAAGCGGCAATTCCCAGATGATTTTTCGATCGCGATTACCGCCGCACTGGCGGAGTTGTCATCACCGAAACCACAGTCTGAACTCAAGCTCGTTCGTGCGCTCGCAGAGACCGCCGCGAAGCCGAATCAATCCAGCGATCTACAACTCGGTTTGTGGATCATCGCGCGCGAGTGCGCCGCCGTGGGGCACGTTTCCAACGTGTCCGAAAAAGAGCACGTTGAAAACGTGCTCCACAAGGAATTCGCGAAGCTCTCCCTTGCTGCAGCTCAACAACAACGCGATCCACGTTTCCTCTGGGCCATGCTCCGCGAACAAGGCCAACTGGCACTCAAACGCAACGACCGTGAAACAGCCTTGTCTGCATGGAACGCGTTGACCAACGAGGCGCTCCGCCCGCGCCCTGCGAGTGATTGGGTGCCGATGCTGTTTCACGACAACGTCATCATCGGTGGTGATTGGCCGGACGTCCGTTGGCAACGTGCTCGTGATCTCGCTCGCATGACTCTGGATGCGGGCTTTGCTGATCTCTCGCTGAAAACGTTCCGTGACACCGTAGCCGTCTGGGCGAAGCCCGAGGAAACCCAAAAGCTCTTTTCCAGAGATAATGGCGTTTCAGGCGAGGTCACGTTTGTCGCCAAATCACGAGCAGAATTACTCTCATCCTTCAGTCCAACCGTCTTCGCCGCATGGCACGAACTCGAGCCGCGTTGGCGAGAGAAGCGGGTTCCCGCTGAATCTATCTTCGCGACGTTGTCCGAATCGGTGTTGCCCGCAGATCGAACAGATGAAGTCGCGATGTTTGCGCTGCCGGTCGTGCGAGATACGTTCGTAGCGTCGGCTTTAGGCGGCCAAGCACGCTTGCCCGAAGCCAAGCAAGACCGCCTGAAGGCGGCGCTACAAACAAAGAGTCTCGGCTTAAGACTGGTCCAAATCGCGGTAGCAGAATCGCGAGTCGATGAACTGCGAAAGCGACTCGACTCGCGTCAGAAGACGAAAGAGTCAGAGATGTCGCTACGGCTGTTGTGGTTGCAACTCGCGTTGGCGACAGGTGACGAGACACGATTCGCTGAACAATTCGCCGCGTTGGAAGGTCAGTCGGAATGGCCCTGGTCGGCTTATGATGAACGAGTCGTCACGCAAATCATTCGGCTACTTTCACAGCAGACGGGGCCGCGAGACCGCACGGCGAAATTGTTCGCAAGCATTTTGTCATCACTACCAAACAACACGGCGAAGGGAGAGTTTCCCGCTTCAGATTTGAGGCGGTGGCTAGCTCAATATTACTTGGAGCAATCGGATCAGGATCAAGGCCGCGACACGATCGCCGCTCACTTACGTCACATGGAGGGTGTATGGTCGGCGGCTGGTGCGATGGATGGGCAGCATCTTCGACGGATGGAGTTGCTCGATGTCGCTCGCGAATACGCCGCAGCGGGAATGGCAAAAGAGTCGCTCGAATTGCTCGGGCAGGCAGCGGATGCACGCTGGCCCGATAAATTCGCTGAAGAAAATCCTGGCGAAGTCTTGTCCGTCTTGCGTGAGAAAACAAAATCTCTGTCGGCGACTGATCGCTTTATGCTGTGGCGAACCTGGACCTTGCCAGATTCAGGCTCATCGAATTCGCGCACACAACTCCGTCTGATGGTGGGAGCAACTCGCGAAAGCGACCAAAAGCCGCAGTTGATTTCGTCCGCGCATCTGTTGATCGAATCCGCTCGCGAAGCAAATCGCTTGGATGAGCTCGCCACTTTTGTCGCGACCGAAGGGCCAAAACGCTTTGATGGGCGCGTCAATGTCTTGCTGGCAATGATTCGCATCGCACAAGCCGACATTCCCGCCGCAGAGTCTCTGCTGAAAAAACTGTCCGGCGATTCCACCGAGAGTAAACCCGGTTCCGCATTGAGAACTCATACCTGGGACGATGCCGTTTTGTCTGCAGAATGCACGGCCAAACCAGAACTCTTGGAAGTCGGCCAAGTGTTCTCATCACGTGCCGCCGCTGCAGCGAAGGAACTGAAAGACGCAATGTTGCTGGAACTCCTCAAAGCGAATGCCGATTGAGTCTCGTCGGATCTGGGACGCGGCATATTGATTGTCGGAACCACTCAATACTTCGTTTGGGTTCTTCGCCATCCTTGCTGATTTAAAAATTGAACCACAAAGACACGAAGAGCTGAAAACGACCGAAGCACAATCTTTGTGTCTTCGTGCCTTTGTGGTAAGCCTTCCGACTGATTCGGATTGTCAACAGGAATGGCGAAGAGCCTGAATTCGGCAATCTGTATTTTCCACGACAACTTGACGTCGAACCTCGAAGAACGACAAATGACGGCTACACTCTGTCCTGCTCTTGAAGAATGAATTCGTCGATTCGATGTATCACTGAGATAGGGAGATCGTCATGAAACAAGCCGTGATCGTGGATGCCGCACGAACGCCGATCGGCAAAGCATCAGCAGAAGCGGGATATTTTCGAGATGTCCGTGCTGACGAACTCTCCGCCAGCCTCTTGCAAGCGATCGTTCAACGAACAGGAATCGATCCGCATTTGATCGAAGATGTCCGCTGGGGCTGCGTTCAACAACAGGGTGAACAAGGCTACGACGTCGGTCGCATCGCGGTCTTGATGGCGGACCTGCCTGTCACCGTCGCAGGCGTGACGATCAATCGCAACTGCGGATCGGCGCTGCAAGCAATCAATGACGCCGCCATGAGCATCATGTCTGGTTGCGAAGACGTGCAGATTGCCGGTGGCGTCGAGCATATGGATCACATCCCGGCCAACAAAGATTACGACCCGGCGCCGAGTCTGTTTCGCAAACATAGCGAAGCGATCATGAACATGGGGCTGACGGCGGAATACCTCGCGATGAAGTATGGCATCAGTCGCCAGCGACAAGATGAGTTCGCTGCTCGCAGCCAGCAATCGGCATGTGAGGCGACTCGCAAAGGGGAGTTCGCTGCCGAGATTGTTCCGACTTGGGGACGCAATGAAATCGGACTGAAGGCGCTCATCACAACCGATCAAGGGTTACGATCCGACACAACGGTCGAAGGTTTGAGCAAACTACCTCCGGCATTCAATCCGGCTGGCGGGAGCGTCACTGCCGGCAACGCCTCGCAAGTCAGTGTAGGTGCGGCGGCCTCGCTGATTATGTCTGAAGACAAGGCTCGTGAACTGGGATTGAAGCCGCTCGCAAAAATCCGCTCGATGGCGGTCGTCGGTGTCGCTCCCGAAGAAATGGGAATCGGCCCGGCTCCAGCGATCAAAAAGGCGTTGCAACGAGCGGGCCTGAAGTTGTCGGACATCGACTGCATCGAAGTTAACGAGGCCTTCGCCGTGCAAGTATTATCCGTCCTGAAACTGCTCGGCATCGATGAAACGAAGGTCAACACTCGCGGTGGAGCCATCGCGATCGGACACCCGCTCGGAGCCAGCGGCGCTCGCGTCGTCGCGACGTTGCTGCATCGCATGCGTGACTCTGGTGCCAAGTACGGAATCGCGTCGCTTTGCATCGGACAAGGGCAAGGGATCGCGACGGTG
>CAIJTL010001385.1 GCA_903823545.1 uncultured Planctomycetaceae bacterium | reverse complement strand
ATCAACCTTCTCGAGTTTGCTGAGCAAAGGGCTGACGTATCGCCCACCAAGTTCGGTGAACTGATCCAATTCGCTGCTTGCTGACTTAAACGCGTCCCAATACTGATCCTGCGGATCGGGAACTCGATAAGCCTCTGGAACTTGTTCGTTTGGAGCAGCTAATGACCCCAGCGTATACAACCAAAACCCACCGCCATGACTTCCAATGGCATACAACTGCGGTCCAACCTGTTTCGCAGAAAAGTGCGTCAGTGATAGACCACCGAGATATCGGACGTGTGCATTTAGTTGCCGAAACCTTGCCTGTGTTTGATCGACCTCTGGCGAGTATCCGTCTGCGTATGTGCGTTCGGCAGCACAGACCACGGGTACTTCAGGAGTCCCTAATCCCAAGGCGACCCCTTCAAAAAATGGATATGGCTCCTCCATATGCGTTACGGCGAATTGAAACTTCGGATTGACTTGATGCACTTTCTCACAAAGCTCACGACAGATACGCGCCACTTCTCTCCGCTGCCAATTTAATAAAGCGGTTGGATCAACGGAACCGGCCCTTGTACGACACGCAGCACACGCACACGCAGCACCGTACCCTGCGTGATCGGCTCCATACATTTCCATGTCGAGCACAACCCCTGCAATGTTCTTTCGAACTCGCGACATTTGCGCCACCATCAAGCAACGTGGCAGAACAACTCTTTGCCAGTATCGCTCGTCAGAAGGACAGGGTGTATGTTGATGAACGATTCCAGAAACCGTTACTTCGCGACGAAAATCCGGAAGGAATTTCAGCTCATTGTCGCCACCGGCAAAGTTAAAACTTGGCCACAATTGTAACCCTTCTTTCTCGCAAGCATCGGCCCATTGTTCGATTTTGTTTCGAGCATTGAGATCCGCGCCGCTCGGATTGAAGTTCGTGATTTTCGGCCAAGCGGCATTCAATCCCGACAATCGCATCTTCGCCAGAATTGATCGATTGGCGGAGACAGGTAGATAGCCCGCCTTTAGCATCGGCTGCATCCGATCCTCAGCGGAGGAAGTTGCCTGGAAAACGACAAGCGCAAGCGACACGAGGGCAGCAACTCGAACGAGTTGGCATCCATTCCGCATGGTTCAACCTTTCCGTGATCGATAGTCATCTGCATTTCAGCAAATGTCGAATGCCGTCCGAACGAAAGTCTGCGAATTCCATCGTCAGAGTTGCCGAAGAGCCGGTGGTTGGGGAGCATGTCCACAACTTCTAACTTCCGCAATATCTTCTGTGCAACCAGAACGACTTGTAAGGAATCCGTGATGCCCAGTGTCACTATCGAACCGGCTAAGACCACAGACTATTTGCAAATCGCCGCACTCGACCGCTGCGCTTGGCCAGTCATTCCCGATGTATTCATCCCCGACGGCGAACACATTTGGCGCGTTTGGAGCGACACAGCCACGCTACTCGTCGCGCGATTGGCCGAAGGAGCATCTCCGCTTCGTGAGTCGAAAGACATCGCAGGAGCACTCGTCCAATTTCCGACAAAGCAGGGAGAGCTATTTCTACACAAGGTCATGGTGCATCCCGATTGCCGGGGTATCGGCATCGGAACGCAATTGATGAAGGCTGCGCTCGCTCAAGCAAACAGCGCGGTCCTCTTAACCGTCGACCCCAACAACAAACCGGCGGTGCACCTTTACGAGCAACTTGGCTTCACTGTGCGAGAACACATTCGTGGCTTCTATCGACCTCACGAAGATCGCTTTGTGATGATGTACTCGAAGTAGTGATTTTCAACCGAAAGGCCCATGATGCCAATATGGAAAACGAATTCACTGGGACGTAGTTTTCGATGTGCATTCGCCGGAATTCATGACGTCATTAAGATCGGACGCAACGCAAAGATCCAGTTGGCAATTGCAGCTATCGTTGCCGCGACTGGATTTTTGCTATCGTTGTCACAAACAGATTGGGCCATCTTGTCACTCACGATCGGCATAGTCATCGCTGCCGAATCGGCGAACACCGCAATTGAGTTCGCCGTCGATCTCGCATCGCCGGAACATCACGAACTCGCGCGTCGCTCAAAAGACGCCGCTGCTGGAGCGGTCCTCGTAACCGCACTGATCGCCATCGTAGTCGGCGGACTGGTTTTGGGGCCGCCGCTTTACGAAGTCATTCGGCAATTCACGCCCCATGCCCGTAAAAGTGCTACGACTTTCGTGCGACCTGCCGCCCTCGTCGCGATGGACCTTTCGCCAACTGCTCAGCGTCATCAATACGGACTTCCTGAGTAGTTCCATCAGGAGCCTCAAGTCGCACTCGCCGCTTTTTGCGATCGTTGCCGGTAGCCAATTCCGCGACTTGATCGGTGTCACTGACAACCCCGCTGGTCGTATCGCTGACGGAACCAAAACGAGATTGTCGTCTCACCTTTAATCGAAGCCAACTTATCAGCCTCACAGGCCCATGTTGCCATGCAACAGACAGTAGCGTCGGCGTTGCTTCGGAAGGGTCTGCAGAGACATGGACCACGTGATGAACTTGCAGAAGAACCGTCATCAAGTTGCAACACTGCATCAGTGCCAACGATAGCCGAGATCCACACTCCAAAGTCATCGTCGCATCAGCTCGATTCAGCCAAAGCTCGATCCCAACAAACGTGAGTCCACACACTCCGGCGATGCCATGCAGAATGCGGCTCGCAAGACAGCCACGCAGTTCAATCCCTAATGTGGCCCAAAAGGCGAGCCCAACGACGATACTAGGCAACAGCCAAATCGCGGTCACTCCTCCGGAGGATATTGCAGAATTGCCCCCCAAAACATCCAACAGCACCGCAGCTAATTGCTGAGCTCCCACAACAGCCAGAAGCCCCGCCACGGCAAACCCTGCAGCGGCCCAACCCCATGCGTGAAAGCGTCCGGAATAATCCACTCGACTCCGCGATCGCCCCCACCAAACAAGGCAACTCAATTGACCCGCAAGCCACCACGAAAGGGCGCCTGTGATGTTCAACAAGCGATTGCTCAGAAAGACAACCTTGTCTGCGACCATTGAGCCAGAAGCTGCCGCCTCTTCCGCGAAGAGCCAAGCGAACAAAATCGAGATTGGTGCAACGCACGCGACTCCACCAAAAGCCCAATAAGCCCAGATCTTCGATGGAATGTAATCCGCCAAGGAGACGGCCAGTCGAGGCGGCAACGAAGACTCATCTGCCTCAGCAAGATCAACGCGAGTGCTCCATGTGACACCGCGAGCCGGACCGTCAAAATCGGATTCCATCACCAAGCGTCGGCGACGTTGGTCATCGAGGGTTCTCGAGGCGGACAAACCCATTGCTGCACCTGCTGCAAAAGAATTCTTCCGACGTGATCAATCCTGCTGACTTCACCAGAACTGGTAATTTGGACTCAGACTGCGGTTTCGCGCTGAGAGGTCAGCTTCGGGCTGCGTCAGAAAATGCCGCCCGAATATGCGGTCCCATTAAGATCGGCCAAAGGCACGAACTAGGGACCATCAAACTGACGAACGTCGGATTGATTGAGCGACCGGCAGCTTTTGCCATCGGCTTGTCGGGTTACTGCTTCTTCGCTCGAGGCGATTCCGGCGGTTTCGGCGACGTCGCACTCAATGGCTGTCGCTCAAGCTCTGATGCACATCCCAAACGACCTCGATGCGTCCGAACCGGATCGCGAGGGTTATCCTTCGTTTGGTCGTAAATGCTCAGCAGTTTGTCTTTCGTGAAGGTCATTTGCTCCCGAGTTTGGCCAGTCAGGTCGTAAATGCTGGTCAGTTCGATCGCGTCACAAGGGCAGGCCTCTTCGCACATGCCGCAGAAGATGCAGCGAAGTTCGTCGAGCACAAAACTCTGCGGTCGCTTGTCACGGTCAGGCCAATCCTTCGAGGCATCTTCAGCCACGATCGAGATGCAGTGAGCAGGACACGCTGTCGCACACATCATACACGCAACGCAACGGACCCGTCCTTGCTCGTCACGATTCAGACGATGTACGCCGCGATAATGCAGCGGCAGGTCGGGCTTCTGCTCAGGATATTGCTCGGTGACGGAGCGTTGAGCAACCGTATGCTGCATCGCGACTTTCAAACCGCCAGCGACGGCGGGCAGAAACGTCTGCTCCCAAAAACTCAGTTCCGGCTCTTCGATCCAAACGACGTCTTTTTCTTGAATGGGCATAACCGACTCTCTCATTTTCCCTACCGGGATAGCCTCGGTAGTTCATTAGATTCAACGCTATTCGGAGAAAACTTAGTGATGACTGGCAATCAACTGCTCGGCGTGAACGACGCGGCGAGACCGCGGCGGTGCAGGCGGGAAGCTGAGGAACCCCGCCGTGCAGAAAAGAAACAACGAACTGACCGGCAGCCAGAACCAACTCAGTTCAAATTCACGAACGATCATCACGCAGAGCATGTTGGCCAACGACAATGGAATCAGCACCTTCCAGCACAACCCCATGAGTTGGTCGAATCGGAACCGTGGCAAGCACCATCGCAACAGCATAATCAGCACCAAAACGCAGAAGACTTTTGTCAGCAGCACACCTATCTTTAACACGGTCGCCAGCGTCCCAACACTCGTTGCTTCGGCAATTCCAGGGAAGTGCCAACCGCCGAGGAACAGCACCGAGCACAAGAAACTCACCGTGAAAACGTGCGTGTACTCGCCGAGGAAGAACATGCCGAATTTCAGCGCTGAGTATTCGGTGTGGTAGCCGCCGATCAACTCTTGCTCGCATTCCGGCAAGTCGAACGGCAGACGATTCGATTCCGCCAGTGCGGCCAGAAAGAAGATCAAACCGGCCAACGGCTGATACCAGATATTCCAGCCGAACAACCCGCCTTGTGCCTGAGCGTCAACAACTGTTTCCAAATTGAGCGACCCGGCCATCAGTGCGATGCCAAGTACAGACATCCCTAGCGGAATTTCATAGCTCACGACCTGAGCACTCGATCGCAGTCCGCCAAGAGCACTGTATTTGTTGTTGCTCGACCAACCACCCAGGATGATGCCATACACGGCGAGGCTCGTCACCGAGAACAAAAACACGATCCCGATATCGAGCTTTGGCGCGATAATGAAGCTGAATCCGTCCCCCACGGTCGTCGGCCCAAGTGGCACGACGGCCAACGCCAGCATCGTCGTGAAGACCGAAATCGTCGGCGCAATGACGAACAAAAACTTGTCCACATGCGCTGGGATGATGTCCTCTTTGAGCAAGAACTTCGCTCCATCCGCGATCGGCTGCAGCAGTCCCGCCCAGCCGACTCGGTTCGGTCCGACGCGGTCCTGAATCCAAGCCGCCAATTTTCGCTCGAGCCAAATCGCATACGAGCAAGCGCCAGGAATCCCCGCTGCTGTCGCAGCGATCAGGATCAGCGGAATCCCGATCTGCAATGGAATTCCCAACCAACCCAACAGGATCGTTTCAGCAATCCAATAAATCAGACTGGAAATGGCGTCCGAGCCACCTTCAGCCAGTAGTGGTAATAAACTCATTGCAAGAACACTTTCTGATCTTTGACTTAGGCATTCGCCTTCGATTACTTCAACAAGACACCTGAGTCGCACATCTCACCAGCCAATGCAGAGAGAGCCGGAATCTCCTGAGCGATCTCGTGACGGAAAACACTGGCGTTGAACAGTCCCGTTCGACCAGCCAGATCCCACAGGATGCGGCCATCGGGCCGCGATTCCTCCGGCGAGCGGATCGAGCGCTTAATCGCTTGAGCGAGGCCGGCGTGATTTACGAACGTGCCGTCTCGTTCGGCGAAGGAACCACTAGCGAGAAGGACGTGAGCACGGGCGGACGCTGCTGATGGAAGCAGGTCTTGTACGACAAGGGTTTTGACTTTCGCGAGAGAAGCGGCTTGATCTTCGGTGATCCAACCGCGCGGGTCACCACCGACAAGATACAGGCATTCGACGCGACCTGCGGCAGCGTCGACCAGCAGATCGCCCATCGCGATGATCGAACCTTGGAAGTGTTGCAACACCGCTTCGACACCTCGGCGATTCGGGCACTTTTCGGCACGGATCGTGAATTTGACGTTCGCTTGAGCGTTACCTCGAACGTCCTTCGGATAGTGGTCGTCCTCGCCATCAACTCGCACGGGGCCAAGGGCCAAGCGGACGTCTGGGCTGAGCGACTTTAGATGCTTTGCGAGCAGATACGCCTCTTCGACGGTCATCCACGGCGACAGCACCGCAGCGACGGATTTCGGATTCGACTTCACAGCATCTTGCAGCGCAGCTCGAGTCGCATTCAACGCGGAGTCCCAATCGACGGCGGTTCGACGATCCCCCTGTACGATCTCCGGTCGCTTGAGCCGCGCGTCCGAGTGGATGTACTTCCAGCCGAACCGACCATCGTCACACATGAAGTGGCCTTGAGCCTGCGAATTTTCGCGTGGTTTCAAGCGGAAAACGGTTTCGTTGTTTTGATCAACATTGATGCTGCAACCAGTCGAGCAATCAGGGCACACGCTATCCGCCGACTTCAGCCACCACACTCGCTGCTTGTAGAGGAAGTCTTTCGAGCACAAAGCTCCGACCGGACAGAGATCGACAACATTGCCGGCCAATTTGTTGTTGATCGGCATTCCCGGGAAGATATCGATCTCTTCGTGGCTGCCGCGGTTGATGACCTGCAACTCTCCGGTACCGCTAACTTCACGAGTAAACCGAACGCAGCGAGTACACATCACGCAGCGATCGGTAAACAGCGTGACTTGGTCCCCGATATAGTCCTTGTCGGGTTTCAGCGTCTTCGGCTCCATAAGCCGACTTTGCATGTGGCCGAATTTGTATGTGTAGTCTTGCAGGAAACACTCACCCGCTTGATCGCACGTCGGGCAGTCGAGCGGATGATTGAGCAGCAAGTACTCCAGTGTCGCCGCCTGAGCCTGCTTGACCTTGGCCGAGTTCGTGACGATGACCGTCCCGTCCTTGACCGGCGTCTGGCACCCCGGCACAACCTTTGGCTGCATCGCCACTGTGCCATCCGGTTTCTTGTCGCCGACCTCAACGAGACACATACGGCAACTGGCCACTACGGTCAGTGCCGGATGCCAGCAATAGTGTGGGATCTCGACGTCAGCCCGTTTCGCCGCCTGAATACAATTCAGCCGCTCGCCGTCGCCGATGGAAACTTCTTTGCCGTTTACGAGTACTGTGGGCATTTCAATCTGATTTTCGTCGGAGTTTGTCTTTGGAGTACATGGTCGATTTGCCTCGTTACTTGGCAAACCATCCTTCGATTAATTCGGTAACGAATTGATTTGATAATTCAACGACGTTGTCAACCTCAACGAGAGTTGCCGGACTTGTACCGTTGACTCGGAAGTACTTGCCATCACGATAGGCAAACTCGCGAGCCAATGACGGGAAATCATCTGTTGCAAGAATCCAAGTCGGTGGTGGAACCACTTTGGGAACTGACAACTTGATGGTCGGGATTGGGCCTGAGGTGCCGATGAGTCGCATCGCGTCATCCGTGGAATGTCCAATCCGAAGCAAGACTGTCTTTTGGATGCCGTGGTGACTGACTTGCAGCT